>DAOLDO010000259.1:0-7934 GCA_035327325.1 Chloroflexaceae bacterium
GAGGGGGAGCCGAGCAACGCGAGGCGGGGGTGAGGTCCGGAGCGACCGTCAAGCGCAGCGCACCCATCTGAAGCCTTGTCTTAGCGCGAAATCAGTCTTGATTGCCGACCTGTAATCATGTGCGCAAAGGGACGTAGCGGCGAGGCAGACCGTCCCCCTGCGCTCGGCGCAGGCCACGCGGCCCGCCGGCGTGAGCGGACTGTCATCTCCGACGTAGCCTCGTGTCGTCGGGTGCTCAGCCGGCGCTGCTACCCTGGTGGCGGCTGAGGTGTGCGACTGGCCACATTCCCTCCTAACGTTCCCCCCGTTCTCCCACATCCCGCTCCCAACCAACCACCCTCCCTCGTCGCACATCCTCCAGCCCGCGGTCTTCCCCCGGCGCCTCCACGGCGTCCAGGCGTAGAGCGCCCGCGCGTCACACGGCGCCGACGGCGGCAGGGCGCCGCCATAGACTTCGGCGACCGCCTCCGTGCGCTTGCCGCCCCCCATCCCGCGCCTGAATGAGATGTTTTGGAACGGAGGGTCACATGGACAAGTGGGAGTACCGGACGATCTACATCAGCTGGAAGGAGCTGAAGGACTCGCGAGGCAAGAAATACAACGAGTGGGTTGTCGAGTTCAGCGATGGCACACGCCTGGAGGGGCTTTCCAAAATCTTGTCTCCGGAAGGCAAAAATGGTTGGGAGTTGGTGAATATCCTGTCTGAGTATTCCGAACCGGTCAATCATTGGGGCGGTAATAATACAAAAGGCTACCGGGCGTTTTTCAAGCGCAAGCTCAAAGAGGCCGCGTCTTGAAGGTCGCAATGATGTGGTAGTGTGCGCTTTATAACCCCGTGCTCCTGCGGAGGGCAGCCAACAAAGAGCCCCCATAGGCTTCACCCTGTGGGGGCTTGGTCCTGCAACGCTACCCGACAGCTCGCGCTGATGGCCTTGACGCGGGCGCCCTGATGTAGGATGCTTACGCGGGGGCAGACCAGCGAGACGATGAACCGATGGCCGTGAACTTCAGCAAGCACAAGGCGCTCGACACCTACGACACCGCCATCGCGACCTACGGCGCCCAGGGCGTGACCCACGAGCAGGCCACGCGCCTCGCCTTCAGCACCCTCCTCGACACCCTCTCGAAGACCGTCGGCTGGACGCTCGTGCTTGAGCAGACCCTGGCGAACCGCAAGCGCCCCGACGGCACCCTGGTGGACAGCTTCAAGATCCCCCGCGGCTACTGGGAGGCGAAGGACACCCAGGACGACCTCGACGCCGAGATCCAGACCAAGATCCGGCGCGGCTACCCCCTGAGCAACACGATCTTCGAGGACACCCGGCGGGCGGTGCTGTACCAGGGTGGGCGCCCCGCCTTCGAGGCCGACCTGAGCCAGCGCGGCCAGCTCGTCGCCCTGCTCAACGCCTTCTTCGGCTACACCGGCGCGCAGATCGAGGAGTTCCACGCCGCCGTCCGCGAGTTCCAGGAGCGCATCCCCGAGCTGGCCCGGGGCCTCCTTGCGCGCATCGAGGAGGAGCGGGGCAAGAACAAGCGCTTCGTCGGCGCCTTCGCGGCCTTCCACGAGATCTGCAAGCAGGCCATTGACCCGCAGATCAGCGTGGCCGACGTGGAGGTCATGCTCGTCCAGCACCTGCTCACCGAGCGCCTGTTCCGCACGATCTTCGACAACCCCGACTTCACCAGGCGCAATGTGATCGCCGCCGAGATCGAGAAGGTCATTGACGCCCTCACCAGCCGGGCGTTCAACCGCCGCGACTTCCTGAAGGCCCTTGACTACTTCTACCTCGCCATCGAGGACGCGGCGGCGACGATCGCCGACTTCGCCCAGAAGCAGACCTTCCTCAACACCGTCTACGAGCGCTTCTTCCAGGGCTTCTCGAAAGACCAGGCCGACACCCACGGCATCGTCTACACCCCGCAGCCCATCGTAGACTTCATGGTCGCCAGCGTGGACGAGGTGCTCCAGCGCGAGTTCGGGAAATCGCTTTCCACGCCAGGGGTGAAGATCCTCGATCCTTCCACCGGGACGGGCAATTTCGTTGTCAACATTTTGCGCCGCCTGAACCGCCGCGACCTGAAGACCAAGTACCGCGAGGATCTGTTCGCCAACGAGATCATGCTGCTCCCGTACTACATCGCCGCGCTCAACATCGAGCACGCCTACTACGAGCTGACCGGCGAGTACGAGCCCTTCGAGGGCATCTGCTTCACCGACACCCTCGACCTCGCCGAGTCGCAGCAGCTCTCGCTCTTCGCCGAGGAGAACACCGAGCGCGTCGAGCGCCAGAAGAACGCCGAGATCACGGTCATTATCGGCAACCCGCCCTATAACGTGGGGCAGCGCAACGAGAACGATAACAACAAGAATCGTAAGTATTTAGATGTTGGGAGTATCGACCAGCGAGTAAAGGAAACATATGTCAAAGACTCAAAAGCGACTAATCGCAATAAGCTTGGCGATCCATATGTAAAGTTCTTCAGGTGGGCGACAGATCGATTACGGGGAAAGAACGGCATTGTATGTTTTGTAAGTAACAACTCGTTCATAGATCAGATAGTATATGATGGCATGAGAAAGCACCTTTTGCAAGACTTTACGCATATATACCATATTGATTTACACGGCGATGTTCGTCGAAACACAAAGCTTTCCGGAACTACACACAATGTGTTCAGCATTCAAGTCGGGGTTGGTATTACGATTGCAGTGCGAAATTCCAGTCATTCAAGCAGAGTAGTGCGGTACTTCAGAGTTCCGGAAATGTGGACTACACACGAAAAACTGTCTTTTCTCAGACATCGCGGAACAATACAAACCGTCGAATGGAACGAATTGACCCCAAACAATCGCCATGTTTGGTTGACCCAGGGAATGCGTGAAGAGTTTGCCGAATTTCTGCCTATAGGCTCAAAAGAGGCAAAGGCGATCCGCTTAGGTGATGCACAAACTCTGTTCAAGACGTATTCGCTAGGTGTATCAACAAACCGGGATGATGTTGTCTACGATTTTAATTCACATCAGCTATGCAAGGACGTAGTTAAGTTTGTTGAGGCATACAATGCCGAAGTTTCACGTTGGCAGCGAGCAGGAAAGCCCCGTGATATAGACAGCTTCGTTGCCTATGAAAGTATCAAGTGGAGTCGTAATCTAAAAGATGATTTACGTCGAGGTAGGCTCGCAGAGTTCAATACGACGAGAATACGCAATTCCTTATACAGGCCATATTGCAAGCGGTTTCTGTATTTTGACACAATCCTTAACGAGGAGGTTTACGGCAACCCGACTATATTTCCAGATAGTCAAAGTGAACGGGAAAATCGGGTAATTATTGTCAGCGACCATGGGCACCGAGCGCCATTTAGTACCCTTGTGGCGAGTGTCATACCTAATCTTCACGCACTTGCTGCTTCCGATGGATTCCAATGCTTCCCCTTCTACGTCTACGACGAGGACGGCGGCAACCGGCGCGAGAACATCACGGATTGGGCGCTGGGGCAGTTCCAGGCCCGGTACGGCGCGGGCGTCACGAAGCGCGACATCTTCCACTACGTCTACGCGGTGCTGCACCACCCGCAGTACCGCGAGCGCTACGCCGAGAACCTGAAGCGCGAGCTGCCGCGCCTCCCCTTCGTCGCCCGCGAGGAGTTCCAGGCGTTCGCCGACGCCGGCGCGAAGCTGGCCGAGCTGCACCTGGGCTACGAGGCCGCGCCAGAGTACCCGCTGCGCTGGGTCGAGAACAAAGCCAAACCGTTCTCGTGGCGCGTGACGAAGATGAAGCTGACGCCGGCGAAGGATGCCCTCGTCGTCAACGAGTCCCTGACCCTCGCCGGCATCCCGCCCGCGTGCTTCGAGTACCGGCTCGGCAACCGCAGCGCGCTGGAGTGGGTGATTGACCAGTATCAGGTCAGCACCGACAGGCGCAGCGGGATCACCAGCGACCCCAACCGCGACGACGACGAGGAGTACATCGTGCGCCTCGTGGGCCGCGTCGTGACGGTGAGCGTCGAGACGGTGAGGCTGATCAAGAGCCTTCCCGCCAAGGTCGTGCCATAGAGCAGGCGAAGCGCTTTGTCAACCCGAGAGCCTTGACCATCTCGCGGAGCGAAGCCACAGCGATCATCGAGGCCACCATGTCAGTCAAGACCCCCATCCTTCCATTCATCATCGCTGCCGAAGTCGTGCTGGTCTTTAGAGTGGGCATTGCGGGCTCCTGGTACACGTCGGCGGAAATGAGTAGCCGTTTCTTACCACGAAGACCACGAAGCGCGCGAAGGGTTCGAGCATGGCCGGCGCCAGATCTGAGCGTCTGTGCCGCGCGAGCGGCACGGACGTGCGCGGCCTGGCACAGCCGTGCCTACCTTCGTGGCCTTCGTGCCCTTCGTGGTACAACCCTCCAGCCTTTTACGCCGGGCTGTACCAGAGGCCCGATGCCGCGTCATTCCACCTGAACGTCGGCGGGGGCTTGACCGAACTGCTGACGCGCGACCGGCTCTATCATTGACCGGGCTGCTATACTGCCGCTACACCTCACGACCCCGGCACCCGCATCAGCGCGCCGAACACCTTCGGCGGGTGCTGGCATATGCCCTACCCCTCCGTGCTGCGCACGCCATTGGCGTGGTCGTAGGCTTCGTTTGCAGTGTGGCGGAACGAACGTTCGCGGAAGGAGTTGGCTGTGTCAACCGAGGAGAACAAGGCCCTTGTGCGCCGCTGGTTCCTTGAGGCGTGGAACGAAGGCAACCTCGCCCTGGCCGACGAAGTGGTCGCGCCGGACTACGACCCACATCCGGAGCCGACCGATGTGAACTTTGGGCGCGGGCCGGACGGGCAGAAGCAGCTCATCGCCTTCTACCGGGCCGCCTTCCCCGATGTGCGCATGGAGATCGAGGACATGCTGGCCGAGGATGATCGGGTGGTGGTGCGCTGGCGAGGCACGGGCACCCACAACGGCGAGCTGATGGGGGTCGCGCCAACCGGCAGACCGGCGACGGTGACAGGCGTCTTCATCAACCGCGTGGTCAATGGCAAGCTTGTCGAGGGGTGGACGAACTTCGACGCCCTCGGCATGATGATGCAGATCGGCGCCATCCCCATGCCGTCGCAGCCGTAGGCGACGTCGCGCCCCGGGCGCCGTACCGCAAGGGAGCAGCACGAGGGGCAGGCAACAGTGTCTGCCCCTTTTCGGCTGCCCGCGCCCTGCCACCGGCAGGCATAGCTCGGTGACGGGAGAAGCCCCACCGCTTGCGGTGGGGTAGTTCACTGCATCAGCGGGATGACCTCGTAGCCGGCGGGGACGAACAGGCTGCCCTCGGTGGTGCCCTGGGGGGCGTGGCGCTGGAGCCGGCGGGCCAGCTCGGGGGCCGGGATCGCGCCGTCCAGGTAGTCCTGGAAAGCCAGGGCGATCCGCGCCACCTCCTCGCCCGTCTCGTGGACGAACTCGAGGCGGACGTGGGCGACGCCGGCCGCGCGCCAGGCATCGAGGTGCCGGCTGGCCTCCTGGGCCTCGGCGCCGAAGACCGTGTTGCGGCAGCCCACGTCGGCCATCACGGGGTGGGCCCGGCCCTGCTCGTCGCGCAGGGCCACGCGGTGCCGCTCGCAGGGGTGCCCGCAGTCCTTGAAGCTGGTGCCGGTCGAGAGGAAGCGGCAGAAGACGCAGTGCTCGGTGTGGAAGACCGGCAGGTGCTGGTAGGCCACGGCCTCGATCAGGCCGGGCCCCACCTCGCGGGCCAGCCCGGCCACCTGGGCCCCGTTCAGGTCGTAGGTCGGGGTCAGGCGGGCGAGCCCCAGCTCCAGCAAGGCCCGCGCTGTGAGGGCGTTGGCCGCGTTCAGGCTGAAGTCGCCCACCAGCTCGGGCCGCCCGGGCTCGGCGCCGAGGGCCTGGAGCAGGCCGGTCGAGCGGACCAGCACGGGGCACTCGAGCTTGAGCAGGAAGCGCACGATACGCTGCTCGTCGGGCTTGAGCACGCGGGGGCTGGCGACGCGGGGGGCGATGCCGGCGGCGGCCACCCGCTCGACGGCGGGGCGCAGGCCGTACAGCTCGAGGTAGTCGAGGGTGATGCTGGCCGGGCGGGCGGCGATGGCGGCCTCGAGCTGCTCGGCGGTGCGCACCAGCAGGTGCAGCCGCGGCGCGGCGGGCGCGGGGGCGGCCGGGGGCGGGGCGGCCAGGGCCGCGGCGAGGGCCTGGGCCGGGTCGGCGCCGCGCGCGGGGCGAGGGCGGCCCTGGAGCGCGGCCAGGGCGTCGGTGGCCTCGCGGCGCAGCGCGTTGAGCAGCGAGCTGGGGGCGAAGGGCTCGCCCCTGAGCGCGACCTCGAGCTGGTCGAGGCTGTAGGGCGTCGCGCCGAGGCGGCCGAGCTGCTCGCGCAGGTAAGCCTCGCCGGCGGCGCGGCTCTGGGCGCGGGCGAGGGGCTCGGGCGAGCGCACGGTCACGCTCAGCTCGGGGCGCTCCGCCAGGCTCCAGGTCATCACGAGGGGCGCGCCCTCGTGGGCCACCACCCGCACGCGCACGGGCTGGCGGCGCACGGGCGCGGCGGGCTGGGTGAAGGGCCTGGCGGCGCGGGCCAGCTCGGGGTCGTGGGTGCGCCAGAGCAGGTCGCCGGCGCGCACGCGGCGCAGGTCAACCGCGTCGTAGCCGAACTGGAGCTCGAGCAGCCCCCCGCGCGCCGACGTGACGTGGTAGACCCGACCGCCCTCCTCGCGCTCCTCGGGGCTGCGCCAGTCGGCGGCGTCGAAGACCACCCCGTCGCCGGGCTTGACGGGCGCCGCGGCGGCCCCGGGGTCCGGCTCGAGCAGCACGGCGTCGGGTAGCACGCGGGCGACCCGGCCGACCAGCACGCCGCGGTGGCGGGGCGCCCTGCCGCGCACCACGGCCTGGTGGTCGGTGCCGGCCACGAAGAAGGGGCCCAGGCCCCGCGAGTAGACCTGCTCGAGGCGCAGCTCGTCCTCGCGGGTCGCGCTGAGGGGCAGGCCGGCCCACGCCTCGTCAACGGCCTGCCTGTAGGCGGCCGTGGTCAGCGCGACGTACTCGGCGTCCTTGTAGCGGCCCTCGATCTTGAGGGCCGAGACGCCGAGCCCGACGATCTCGGGCATCTGGCGCAGGGCGTACAGGTCGCCGGGCGAGAGCAGGTAGCGCGCGTCGCCGAGGGGGCGCTTCACGCCGTCCACGATCAGCTCGTAGGGCAAGCGGCAGGCCTGGGCGCACTGGCCCCTGTTGGCGCTGCGCCCGCCCCACGCCTCGGACGAGAAGCACTGGCCCGAGTAGGAGACGCAGAGGGCCCCATGGACGAACATCTCGAGCTCGACCGGCGTGGCCCTGCGGATCGCCGCGATCTCCTTGAGCGACAGCTCGCGGGCCAGAACGACCCGGCTGACCCCGAACTGGCGGGCCAGCTCGACGCCCTCGGCCGAGGTGATTGACATCTGGGTCGAGCCGTGGACCTCGACCTCGGGGGCGATCGAGCGCAGCAGGCGGGCGACGCCCACGTCCTGCACGATAAAGGCGTCGGCGCCGGCCTCGGCGATCGCGGCGGCGGCGCGGGCGGCCTCGCCCAGCTCGTGGTCGAAGACCAGGGTGTTGAAGGTGACGTAGCCGCGCGCGCCGCGCCGGTGCAGGGTGGCCATCACCTCGGGCAGCTCGGCCAGGGTGAAGCCCACCTTGGCGCGGGCCGTGAAGTGCTTGAGGCCGAAGTAGACGGCGTCGGCGCCGGCCTCGATCGCCGCCTGCAGCTGCGGCCAGTAGCCCGCCGGGCTCATGATCTCCGGCCTGCGCCGGGGGGTCGCGTTCTCCATAGCCATTAGGATACCACGCTTGCGCCCCGAGGCCGCCGGCGGAGCGCCTCGTCGTGGCTCCGGTCGCCGGGTTAGACAAGGCTTCAGACGGGCTCGCTGCGCTTGACGGTCGGCTCGGACCTCACCCCCGCCTCGCTCCGCACTC
>DAOLDO010000260.1:0-7915 GCA_035327325.1 Chloroflexaceae bacterium
GCCTCTACCGGGCGATGCAGGCGCGCAAGCGGGCGCTGCGGCCGACGCAGACCCGGGCCTGCAACGTGACCTGGCTCGGCTACTACGAGACAATGATCGAGCAGGCGCTCGACATCATCGGCAGCAAGGCCACGGCCGCCACGCTGCTCAACGGCGACGACCTCAGCTCCGGCCTGATGCAGATGGACCCCGGCATGTCCCTGCTGCAGGAGCTGGCCCGGCGCGTCCTCAACGACGAGGCCGCCACCAGCGCGCGAGAGGCGATCGCGGCCCGGCTGGAGGAGGCCGGCGCGGCGCTGAAAGCGTCGCTCGAGGTCGGCGCCCACGACCTGGTCGGCGTCAGCGTGGAGCAGATGGCGCGGCCCGACCCGAACCGTCTCCCGCCGATACCAGTCAGCCTGCCCGCCGCCCTGCCCACCCCGCCCGTGCCCTCGCCGGCGACCATCGCGGCGGCAGCCCTGGAGCTGCCGTTCCTTCCGTCCCTCGGCGATGGTCATAGCTCCGCCCAGCCGGCGACGACCAGCGGCGACTACCTCACCTGGAGCGAGGTGGTCGTCCGCCAGCGCCGGAAGGGTCGTGGGACGGCGCCATCAGGCGACAGCCAGCGGGCCATCCAGTATTCGTTCGTCGCCGAGTGATCTCAGCGTGATTTCGGTCAGAGGGGCGCGGCGAGCGCCCCTCATATCTTTCCAACACCAACAAGGAGTAGCACAGATGAAGCTCAGCACCCAGCAGGAGAATCTGAAGAAGGCCCTCGCCCAGGTCGGCCGCGCGGTGCCAGGCAAGCCCGCCCTGCCGATCCTCGGCAACATCCTGCTCACCGCCGAGGGCGAGCGGCTACGGCTGACGGCCACCGACCTCAACCTCGGCATCACCGTCTGGATCGGCGCGCAGGTCGAGCGCTCCGGCAGCGTCCTGCTGCCGGCGGGGCTCTTCACCGATCTCGTCGCCGGCCTGCCCAACGACCGGGTGACGCTGGAGGTTAGCGGCGAGAACCAGCTCGTGACCGTGGCCTGTGCCCGCTTCAGCACCCAGCTCAACGGCATCAGCGCGGAGGACTTCCCGTCCGTGCAGCACACCGCGCCGGAGGGAGCCGCCTCAGTACGCTTTGCCACCGCTACGCTCAAGGAGGCTATCCCGCAGGTGGTGTGCGCGGCAGCCGACAGCGACACCCGTCCGGTGCTTGCCGGCGTCTACCTGCGCCTGCACGAGAGCGCCGCCATGCTCGCCGCCGCTGACGGCTTCCGCCTGGCGAGCAAGCAGATCGCGCTGCCCGCGCCGGTGGCGACGAAGCAGGAGGTGATCATCCCCGCGCCGTCCCTGCGAGAGCTGGCCGGCCTGCTGAGCGACCCGAGCGAGCACGTCACGATGTCGCTGGCCAGCACAGCGACGGGGAGCACCACGGCGACCCAGGCCATCTTCCAGACTGCGCACTGGACCCTGGCGACCCGGCTGATCGACGGCCAGTACCCCGACTTCGAGCGCATCCTGCCGAAGGGCTGCACCACCCGGGCGATCCTCGACGTGCGCGAGCTCAACCGGGCGGTGCGGCTAGCCGCGCTGATCGCCAGCGTCAGCCAGAACGTCGTCAAGCTGAGCGTCGCGACCGGCGAGAGCGACCAGACCGGCACGGTGCTGCTCAGCGCCAACGCCGCCGGGATCGGCGCGAACACCGGCGTCGTCGAGGGCCAGGTGGCGGGCGAGGGCGGCCAGATCGCCCTCAACGTCAAGTACCTCGGCGAGGCGCTCGCCGTCATCGGCACGCCCCAGGTCGCCCTCGAGATGGTCACCGCCCAGGCGCCCGGCGTGCTCCGGCCCGTCGGCCAGAACGGCTACGTCCACGTGATCATGCCGATGGCCCTCCGCTAACCCGCGACCACAACCAGAGAACGCGAGAACGAGAACCGCGCCCTGATGACTGAGCAAGCCATCAGGGCGCGCTACTGCATAGGAGACGAACATGCGCTACGAACAGGCCCCGCTCATCCCGACCCCACCGATCACCTCGCTTGAGGCGCCGACCAGCACAGGCGAGGCATCGCGCCGGCGCCGCGGGGCCGCCAGCCCACAGACGGCGAGCACCAGGGCGCTGCGCGAGGCGCTCGAGCCCTTCGTCGACCTGCGCAAGCTGCGCCAGCTGGCGGCCTCCGGGGCCGACCTGCAAGGCGCCCTGACCATCGGCGAGGTGCCCGACGACGTGCAGGCGCTGATCGCCTTCGTCGCCGAGCTGCTGCGCCCGGTTCAGCGCGACCAGGTCAAGAGCCCAGCCGATGCCGTCGCCTTCCTGATGGCGCGCATGGGCCTGCTCGACCAGGAGGAGCTCTGGACGATGTGCCTCAGCACCAAGAACCACGTCCTGAAGGTCCACCGGGTCTACCAGGGCAGCCTGAACTCATCGATGGTGCGCATCGGCGAGGTCTTCCGCGAGGCGATCAAGCTCAACGCGGCGGCTATTATAGTCTGCCACAACCACCCCAGCGGCGCGGTCGACGCATCCCCGGAGGATGTACTTGTGACGCGCCAGATCGTGGAGGCTGGGAAGCTCCTTGACACGGACGTGCTTGACCATATCATCCTGGGCAAGGGCAAATGGCTTTCAATGCGCGAAAAGGGATTGGGCTTCTAAACGCCGAATCTCCGCATTCGTAAGTTACGTGAGACGAACGTCACCACCTGATCAACCAGACGCCGCGGGAGCCTGAGGGCTGCCGCGGCGTTTTTATGTTGGGTTGGATATGCGCTTAGTGCTTGATCGCTCGCAAGTGTCATACAGCCGCATCGAAGGTCTTGAAGAGCGTAATCCACTTCTCTTGCAAAGACTCGTCGATAGCGGCAATACCCTTATTCAGAGCCTGCTGCTTCACTCGCTTCGCCAACTCTACCTTCCAATGAGGTGGAAGCCGTACGTGATGCCTAGATGCCCATGCCTCGATCTGAGGAACGATCGGCTCGCCGTCCCTAACAACATCCGCAAATGCTTCCTCGGGATCGCGCAACCACCGATCGAGCACAGCAGCGATCAGCGAAGAAGGGAGGAGATCCTCTATCTCGGAGCCACTCACTCCAGTGAATTGTTCGATGGTCAGAATGCGATCAGGTGCCTCTTGGTAGAGACCGCTTCGCATCTCAGCGGCCATCTTCTTACCTGGAACATCATTGTCAAGCAGAACTAGCGGCAACGATTCGTCGCGTCCCGTAAGGATGCTGGCGATCATTCGAGCGGTCTTTGTTCCGCCAGAGGGAGGGAAAATGAGCTCACGCTTGGGTGTAATTTTTCCCCCTCGAATGAGCAGCGTCTTGATTGTGGTGAGATAGTGCTGATCAGATGCACCTTCGACAATCACGGGCTGACATCCAAGGAGGAGGCTCTCAGCAACATTTAGGTTGAGTGCTGAGTGAACTGCATAGGCGGCACCAGCCTGGTTCGTATCGCCAGGACTCTCGCGCAAGTTTTCCGTGGCCTTCGTTGTACCATCAGCTGCGACATAGACCTTGCGTGCACGATCAAGGCGATCTGCGTCGACCAAGAACGGCGAGTGGGTGGTGTAGATAATTTGGTTCGTCTGGCTTAGTCCATCGAAGAACGCGGAGAGGTTTCGTTGCGCCAGCGGGTGCAGCGACAAACCGGGCTCGTCAAGCAAGAGAATCGCATCACGGTGAGCTTCTTCGCTCTCGACGAGAAAGACAAGGTAGAAACTTAGGAACCACTGGAGCCCTGTACTCCTGCTCTCGAGTTCAATCTCCTCCGGCCGCCGATCATCTGCAACCCAGATCCGAAAATGATCGCCGTCTGCTTCGAAGCGGAAGCGATAGTCACCCTGCTTCCACCATTCTCGAAAGCGATCAGTGAGTGTCGAGCCGGCAGATTGTAGTAGGATAGAACGCTCACGTTTTTTCTCGGCGATTACGGCGATTTCAGCATCTGTTGGCTGCCGCGCTGGGTGGCTATGATCAAGAAAATCCTGACCAAGCTCTAAAATCTCCTCTGGGGAGAGCCTGACGAACTTGAAGAGCACTCGCAGGGTACGCGCTTTTGCTGCCTCCTTGGCACCTAAGCCAGTACGCTTCAGGTTTTCCACAACATGAGGGAGATAGATTTCGGAGTCAAGGTTTCCGTAGTTCGAATAGTAGACGAACTTTGGGAGGGCAGCCTTCACTGCCTCAACTACCTTCTCTACCGTCCCAGGGTCAGGTAGCGAGATGCGTTGCAATAATTCGTCAATTGCCTCAATGACCTGCGAGAGGCGCGGGAATATGAGGCTTGTTTTCGCCGGCTCTTCAGGCAGAAGCTTTTTGAGCTTGGCGAGAAGTGGACGAAGTTCTGTAGCTGATTGAACAGTTGCGTCACTAAGCTCCTCTGCGATTTCCTGCAGCGTGGCGAGGAGATCGGCTTTGCAGCCTTCTTCCTGCTTCAGTGCCCTTGCCGCGTGAATATCCGTATATGCAGACTGCAGAATAGATTGTACTTCCGCAGCCGCAATAGAGCGCATCGGCGTGCATTCGGGGAACTCGATCTTAAAACTTCCGTCGAAGAAGCGACTGACGTGCACGAGTTGTAGTTTCTCAGGCTCTGCGCCACTCAACCTAGCGAGTTTAGGCGCTAGCGAGCCAGTTACGAATTCGGCACGAATGAAGCAGTAGCGTCCCGGAGCTTCCCGGATTTCGCCAAATAGCTTCTTGGGGTAGTCAGATGTCGGCTGAATCTCTCCTTCGCGAGCTGGGTTAAGCTTCCACAAGGGCAGGAGCAAGTTTGTCTTGCCAGACTCATTCACCCCAATGAAGGCAGTAACCCGATCTACCTCGATCCAGCCGCTGTCAAGGACAGAGCGAAAGTTTGTGACGTGAAAGCGCTTGAGTTCCATAAATCAGGTCTCACCTATATCATCAAATGCGCTGCGAAAGCAGTAGCGCGTTTATCAAGCGGGCAGTTCGCCCCTTATCATTCGCCATCGATCCACCCGCTTAGAAACGGACTCACCTTCACTAACAGCCCGCGCAGGTGCCTATAACCAACTGTGCCATCGAACATGAGTTGACCGAGGACAACACCGGGGTGTACGCCTTGGGTCGCCGCAAAGCCCTCAATCGCTCGGCGTCCGAAGTATGGTGTTGTACGCGCTACCCAGGTGTTTAGCGCATGTTGATCGAGTAGCCACGCTCGCGCTTTCATATTTGCCGCAACTTCCTGCTCGTCGCGCTGCTGCTCCTTGTCGTCCCAGTTGTCTAGATGAAGGGTGCGATGGCCGAGAACCAAGTGGGCCAGTTCATGCATCAGTGTGAACCAGAAGGAGTCGATGCGATCGTAGCGTAAGGTCAAGGCAATGATCGGCGCACCCTCCGGGTCGCAGACCGCGCCGTCGATGTAGGTCTTTGGTAGCTGCGGCACAATAACAAAGCGCACACCAAGCGACTGGAGCCAGAGCGGAACATCGGCAACTTCTTCAGGCCGAAGCATGCGGCGCCGGAGATCCGGGAGCGCCTGCGCCAGCCGACTGCGGTCGAAGGGCGCAACCCCCTGCTGGTGCGCGAGCTGTCGTACCCGACAGACCCATGCGACCTGTGCGCCGTGCTCAGGCCCTCGCACTTCGGAATGGCGAAAGCTCACGGCAGGTACGATCTGCTCAGGGTCACCGCCAAGAAACTGACGCACGGCTCGTTCGAGTTCGTCCGGTGCTTGCCCCGCCCTGATCCAGCCCCGTCGTAGCAAGTCGGCGATCGGCAAGAGGCTGTAGAGGCGGCTGCGGGTTGCGATGCCGGCATCGTCGCTGTCGCGACGATGCCGGGCCTGCTGGAGGCGAAAGCTCGCCTCCAAATTGATCCAGAGCTCGGGGGATGTGTCAAACGCCAGTGCCAGTTCCAGGGCTGTCTCAGGGGTGATCTGCTTCACGCCCCGAATGATCTCGCTGATCGCCTGCGGGGGGCGCCCCATAATCTCGGCCAGGTCACGCTGTGACCAGCCGCGCGCAACAAGCTCCAGTTCGATGATTTCGCCTGGCGCGACGGCACGGGCAGGCTGAAGGGTCTCGCTCATGGCGGTTGCTCCCGACGCGCTAGTGATAATCGACAATCTCAATCACCACCACCGCGTGCCCCTCCTCGTCCCGCTCCAATGTGATGATGAGCCGCCATTGATCGTTCAAGCGCAACGAGTGCTGTCCAGCACGGTCACCACTTAGCTTCTCGAAGTGCAGCGACTTCAATGCACGGAGGTCACGGGGATCGGGGGCATTGGCGATGATAGCCATCACGCGAAAAAAGGCTTTCACGACGCTGCGCTCGTACCGCTCGGCGCCCTTTTCTTCGCAATACAGCGCCTCAAGTTTATGGTCGACGAAGCGAAAACGCATGGCAGTTCCGTCTTTGCGGAGGCTGCGCCTTATTATAGCGCGGCGCGGTTGGAAAGTCAATAGTGCTCATCACCCCTGGGGTGATGGTAGCGTACAGAAAACTCTAGCCGCAGCCTACAGGACGATCTCGTGCTTGTCAAGCCTACCTTTGCAGGTTCACGGCGCAGTGGATGCAATTTTGGATTAGAATGCGGCCTCATCCCTGCGCCCTCAGCTAGCAGAACCCGCTAAAGTTCACCAGCGCCAGGTGATGTAGCCATCGCCCTCGAAGCCATAGACGTTGATCGGCCGGATCGTGCCATTGGGCAGCTGAGTCTCCCACCGGTGCATCACCGCAGAAAGCTGCGCCTCGTCGAGTTCTCGCCAGCGATACTCTTCTATGTAGAGATCATCCGGCTCATCATCCAGCAGGCCATCGGGAGAGGTATCCACCCAGGCGCGAAATGAGTAGATCGCCAGATAACGCTGGATCGTGGGGGTGTCAGCGCGGAGCCACGCCTCCGCCCAGGGTGTTGTGTAGCGGTAGCCGACCAGCGTGCCCAGCCGAACATCGTGATGAGACAGATCCATCGGCTCGCTCATACCTGCAGCTTCACCCGCTCGTTCGCGATCTTTGCCCGCTCGACGTAGCGGCGCGGCATGGCCAGCGAGGCCCAGCCGCCGGCCTCCTGAAGCGCGAGTAGGTCGGTGCCGCCGGTGATCGCGGCCGAGGCCCACCAGTGGCGCAGGTCGTGTGGGGAGAGCTGCGTGAGCCCGACGCCCGCGCCGAGCAGCTGCACGCGGGCTTGGATGGAGCGGACGCCGAGGGTGCCGTGTAGCCCACCGCCCCTGCGGCTGCCGAGCAGCAGCGCCTCTGCTGGGGCAGAGCCGGCGCGGTCGTGTTGGAGGTAGGCCAGGGCCGCGCGCAGCGTAGCGGCCGAGAGCAGGTGGGTCTGGGTCAGATCAACCTTCTCGCGGTAGAAGGTCAGCGTGCCGGCGGTGAGATCCACCGACCCGACGGTGAGCGCGGCCAGCTCGCCGACGCGCAGACCGTGATCGAGCAGCAGGCAGATCAGCAGCGCGTCGCGCCGGCCCTGCGGCGTATCGCCGGGCTGCGCCTTGAGCGCGCGCGCGTGGGCGAGCGAGAGCCTGACGGCCTGGGGCTTCTTCGCGCTGCGCCGGGTGGTGGCCCGATCCGCATCGAGGTTGCGTCCCTGCTTGCGCCCGTAGCCCTTCACTGCGGCGATCAGCGCCGCCTGCTCAGCGGAGAGCGCGCCAGCCTGCGCCGCGAGCCGCGTGTAGGACTTGATTGTCGCCAGGGTCCGGTTGAGTGTCGCCAGGGCGTAGCCCTCGCGCAACATCCAACGCTTGAAGCCCTCGACGAGGCCCCAGGTGAACCCGGCCCAGGCCGCCGGCTCGACCGCCAGCACGCCAACGGCGACTCCGACATCGGCCAGGTAGAGCGCGCAGCGGGCGAGGTCCTGGTCGTGCGCGCAGCGCGTGCGGGCCGCGAGCTGCCGGCGGTACTCGGCGAAGAGCGCCGACGACGCGGCGCGGTCGGCCGCTGCGGCGGCCTGGCTGAGCGCAGC
>DAOLDO010000261.1:0-7883 GCA_035327325.1 Chloroflexaceae bacterium
GGCCTCGTGCCCGGCCAGCCCCGGGGGCTCGCCGCCCGCCGGCGGGCCGCCCGCCTCGGCGGCGCGGCGCAGCTCGGCGATCTGGGCGCGCAGCTCGCCGTTGGCCTCGATCAGCAGGCGCAACGAGCGGGCGGCCGCCTCGTTGAAGGCGTTCTGCTGCTCGACGATCGGGTTGACGTACCAGCGCAGGTAGCGCCGCACCAGCTTGTGGACGAGGAACAGGCCGCGCTGGTAGAGGCCGCGGCCCTCCAGGGGCCAGTGGGCGCTGACCACGCGGGTGATCTCGAGCTGCTCGGCGCAGTGCCGCAGCTCGCGCTCGAGCGCGCCGAGGGCCGTGCCGGCCTCGGCGTCGCCCTGGGCCGCCCGCGCCGCCCGCACCTCCTCGCGCAGCGCCTCCAGGATCGCGGCGACCTCGGCCTGGCCGTCGTCGGGCGGGGGCTCCGGGTCGCCTGGTCTCACGACGCGGCGGCCTTCTTCAGCAGCTCGTTGACCTGGCGACCGCGCACCTGGGCGATATCGTCCTGGAACTTGAGGATAGCGCCGAGGGTGTCCTCGACCACGCCGGCGGAGAGCTGGGTGGCGTCGAGGGCGACCAGGGCGGTCACCCAGTCGAGGGTCTCGGCGACGCCGGGGAGCTTGTAGAGGTCCATGCGGCGCAGCTCCTGGACGAACATCACCACCTGGCGCGAGAGGCGCTCGCCGGCCTGGGGCACGCGGGCCCGCACGATCTGCAGCTCCTTCTCCAGGGTGGGGTAGTCAACCCAGTAGAAGAGGCAGCGGCGCTTGAGGGCGTCGTGGACCTCGCGGGTGCGGTTCGAGGTGATGATCACGGTGGGCGGGGTGACGGCCCTGAGGGTGCCCAGCTCGGGGATGGTGATCTGCCAGTCGGAGAGCAGCTCGAGCAGGAAGGCCTCGAACTCCTCGTCGGCCCGGTCGAGCTCGTCAATCAGCAGGATGGGGGCGCTGGTGGCGCTGGCCTCGATCGCCTGGAGCAGCGGGCGCTTGATCAGGTACTCGGGGCCGAAGATATCGGCGGCGCTCGCCTCGCCGGCGCCGCCCCTGGCCTCGATCATCCTGATCGCCAGCATCTGGCGGGCGTAGTTCCACTCGTAGATCGTCGTGTTGATGTCGAGCCCCTCGTAGCACTGGAGCCGGATCAGTGGCCGGTCGAGGAGCCGCGACAAGGTCTTGGCGATCTCGGTCTTGCCGACGCCGGCCTCGCCCTCGAGCAGGAGCGGCTTGTCGAGCTTGAGGGCCAGGTAGATGGCCGTGGTGAGCGAGCGATCGGCCACATAGGCGTGGTCGCCCAGGGCCTTCTGGAGGGCGTCGATCGAGTCAGGAGTCATGCGGGGCAGCTCCACTATGCGTGCGTGCTGTCCCCATTATACGCCGAATCACCAGGGGCGGCGGCCCCCGGCAAGGCGCCCCGGGGCGCCGGGCCTACTCGCCGGACAGGGCCTGCTGCTCGGCGCGCAGGCGCTCGGCGACGGCGGCGACGGTGGCGAGGGCGGCCTGGTTGCCGGCGCGCAGCTCGCGCACGGCGGCCTCGAGGTAGGTGGCCATCGCGCCCAGGCCCGCGGCGACGGCGGCCGTGCGCGCCTCGAGGGTGGCCGTGTGGACGGCCAGGGAGACGTTGCAGGCCACCAGCTCGAGCAGGTTGAGCTGCACCGTATTGAAGAGGCGGCTCTCGGTGGTGGTCACGGTCAGGGCGCCGACGACGCGCTCGCCCCAGATCAGGGGGACGGCCATGGCGCAGCGGGTGCGCTGGTCGCTCCGGCTCAGGCGCAGGCCGAGCCAGCGGCGGTCGGTGTCGGTCTCGTCAATGATCATGGGGGCGCGCTCGCGCAGCACGAGGCCGGCGAGGCCGTGCTCGCACACCTCGCGGGCGCGCTCGGCGCTCGTCACCGCGCCGTTGCTGAGCACCATGGCGGGCTCGTCCTCGGGCTCGGCGGGCAGCAGCAGCAGCGAGGCCCGCTCGCCGCCGACCATGGCCGGCACCTGCACGACGATCTCGCGGGCCAGGTCCAGGGGGTCGGGCGAGCCGCGCACCACGCCCCGCCCGAAGGCGAGCAGCCGGTCGAGGGTGTCGGCGTGGGCCTGGGCCTGGCAGACCTGCTCCTCGAGCTGGCCGCGCAGCGAGGAGTACTCGAGGGCGGCGCCGACGATCTGGCCGAGGGCGCCGAGCATGGCCTGGTCGTCCTCGTCGAAGGGCCTGCCGCGCCGGGCCTCGATGCGGCCCACCACCCGCCGGCCGATCACCACCGGACCGCAGATCGCGCGGGCGTCGTCGCAGCTGAGGGGGGCGGTGCCCGCCGGCACCTGGATCTTCAGCTCCTCGGCGTGCAGCCAGTCGCAGGCCAGGTCCTGCAGCTTGGGCAGCGGGTCGGACGCGCGCGCCGCCGCGATGAACGCGTTATACCCGGCCAGGGCCTCGCGCAGGCGGGCGGCCCGGCTCTGGAGCAGGGTCAGCTGGGTTGTGTGGGCGATGCCTGTGTTCACGGTGTGCTAGCCTGGGTAAGCCCTCCCCGACCCGGGCGGTCGGATCTCGTCGCGCTAGCATACTCCATCGGGCCGGCGCGGGACATGAGAAAAGTGTTATCTGGGGCCAATTTGTATTAGAATCGTTAAAAGAACGAGCCCCCGCGCCGGGTTGGCGCGGGGGCTTCGATCGAGCCGAGGGGAGCCGGCACGCCGCGCCCCTACGCGCCGAGGGGTTCGGCGGGGCGCTTGCTCTCGATGGCGAGCACGCCGCCGCGGTGGAAGACCAGCTGGCCATGCTCGAGGTCCACCTCGATCACGTCGCCCTCCTTGAACACGCCCCGCAGCAGCTCGCGCGAGATCGGCGTCTCGAGCATGCGCTGCACGGTGCGGCGCAGGGGGCGGGCCCCATAGACCGGGTTGAAGCCCTCGACCACGAGGTACTCCTTGGCGGTCTGGGTCAGGGTCAGGCTGATCCGCTGGTCGCGCAGGCGAGCCACCAGCTCGCCCACCTGCAGGTCAACGATGCGGGTCAGGTCCTCCATCGAAAGGGGGTGGAAGAGGATGATGTCGTCAATGCGGTTGAGGAACTCGGGCCTGAAGGTCTGGCGCAGGGCCTCGTCCACCTTCTTGCGCGCGTCCTTCAGATCCACCTGCTTCCCGCCCCGGCCGCCGGCCGAGAAGCCGATCCCGCCGCCCTGGAGGTGCTCGGTGCCGGCGTTGCTGGTCATGATGATCACGGCGTTGCGGAAGTCCACCGTGCGGCCCTGGCCGTCGGTGAGGCGGCCGTCGTCCAGCACCTGGAGCAGGGCGTTGAAGACGTCGGGGTGGGCCTTCTCGATCTCGTCGAAGAGCACCACCTGGTAGGGCCGGCGGCGGATACTCTCGGTGAGCTGGCCGCCCTCGTCGTAGCCGACGTAGCCGGGGGGCGCCCCGATCAGGCGGCTGACCGTGTGGCGCTCCTGGAACTCGCTCATGTCAACGCGGGTCATGGCCTCGTCGCTGTCGAACATGAACTCGGCCAGGGCCTTGGCGAGCTCGGTCTTGCCGACGCCGGTGGGGCCGACGAAGATGAAGCTGCCGATCGGGCGCCGGGGGTCGCGCAGGCCACTGCGGGCCCGCCTAATGGCGTCGGAGAGGGCCACGATCGCCTCGTGCTGGCCGATCACGCGGTCGTGGAGGCGCTCCTCCATGTGGACGAGCTTCTCGCGCTCGCCCTCGAGCATCCGGCTGACGGGGACGCCCGTCCAGCTCGAAACGATCTGGGCCACGTCCTCGTCGTCAACCACCTCGTCGAGGTTGGCCGACTTGAGCCAGGCTTCGCGCGCGACATCGAAGTCGGTCTGGAGGGCCAGGAAGCGCGAGCGCAGGGTCGCGGCGCGCTCGTAGTCGCGGCGGGCGCCGGCCTCCTCCTCCTCCTGCTGAAGGGCCTTGAGCTCGGCCTCCTGCTCCTTGAGGGCCTGGGGCATGGCGAAGATGTCAATGCGCAGCTTGGCCGAGGCCTCGTCAATCAGGTCGATCGCCTTGTCGGGCAGGAAGCGGTCGTTGATGTAGCGGCTCGAGAGGTTGGCGGCCGCCTGGAGGGCCTCGTCGCTGATCGTGAGCTGGTGGTGGTCCTCGTAGCGCTTGCGCAGGCCGCGCAGCATCTCGACCGTGGTCTCGACGTCGGGCTCCTCGACGAAGACCGGGCTGAAGCGCCGCTCCAGGGCCGCGTCCTTCTCGATGTGCTTGCGGTACTCGTCAATGGTGGTGGCGCCGACCACCTGGATCTCGCCGCGGCTGAGGGCGGGCTTGAGCATGTTGCTCGCGTCAATGCTGCCTGCGGCCGCGCCCGCGCCGACCACGGTGTGCAGCTCGTCAATGAAGAGGATCAGCTTGCCCTTGGCGGTGCGGACCTCGTCCATCACGGCCTTGAGGCGCTCCTCGAACTCGCCGCGGAACTTCGAGCCGGCCACCATGCCCGCCAGGTCGAGGGCGAGCAGCTTGCGGTCGCGCAGGGTGGGGGGCACGTCGCCGCTGACCAGGCGCTGGGCCAGGCCCTCGGCGATGGCGGTCTTGCCGACGCCCGTCTCGCCGACGAGCACGGGGTTATTCTTGGTGCGGCGCGAGAGGATGCGGATCACGCGGGTGATCTCGGGCTCGCGGCCGATCACCGGGTCGAGCTGGCCGTCGCGGGCCAGCTGGGTGAGGTCGGTCGAGTACTTCTCGAGGATCTCGTAGCGGCTCTCGGCGCCGGGGTCGTCGGAGCGCTGCGAGCCCCGGATCTCCATCAGGGCCTGGTAGACCCGCTCCTGGTCTACGTTGAAGCTGTTGAGGATGCGGGCCGAGGCGCCCTCGCGCTCGCCGCTGAGGGCGATCAGCAGGTGGTCAATGCCCACATACTGGTCGCCCAGCCTGTTGGCCTCCTCCTCGGCCCGCTTGACCAGGCGCTGGGTGCGCGGGGTCACGTAGACCTGGTTGCCGAAGCCGTACTGGCCGTAGACCTTGGGCGACTTCTCTAGCTCGCGCTCGACGCGCTGGGAAATTGTCTCGGGGTCAACATTTAAGCGGGCCAGGGCGCGCGCCGCCAGGCCATCGCGCTGGCGCAGCATCGCCAGGAAGACGTGCTCGACGTCCAGCTGGGTGTGGTGCTGCTCCTGCATGATCTCCTGGGCGTTCTGGAACGCGTCCTGCGCCTTCTCGGTAAAGCGCTCTAGTCTCATCAGGGTTGCCTCGCTTCGCTGGTTGCTGGCCGGCCCACCGCATCGGGGCGGGGCGCCGGGCCCGGCCCGCTACGCCCCCGGCAGCCTCGCCGGGTGACCGGCAAGCCCTAGTATTGTAGCACACGGCCTTTCCTAATACGGGCCGGCTGTGTAAGAGTTGTGGTAGAGTGGAGCCTATCCACAGTACCACCCCACCGCGCCCGCGCCGCCCCTAGCGAGGTTCCGCCATGGCCCCGATGGCCGCCCTCGAGCTGAGCCTGCGCCGCTGGCCCGCCGGCGGCTACGCCGTCGAGCCGCGCCTGCGCCTGCCCGGCGCCGCCGCCGACGTGCACCTCGCCCCCGGCGCGCCCCCCCTCGCCCAGCTCGACGCCCAGGCCCTCCTGGCCGCCGCCCTCGACCCGGCGGCCTACGGCCAGGCCCTCGCCGCGATGCTCTGGGCCGACCGCCGCCTCGGCGAGGCTCTGGCCGCCGCCCGGGCCCAGGCCGAGGCCCTCGGCCTGCCCCTGCGCCTGCGCCTGCGCCTCGACGCCGCCGACGGCGACCTCCACGCTCTGCGCTGGGAGACCCTGGCCGACCCGCGGGGCGCCCCCCTGGCCGCCTCGGAGCGCGTGGTGCTCTCGCGGGCCCTCGACAGCGCCGAGCCCGCGCCGCCCCCCGCGCCCCTGGCGGGCGAGCTGCGCGCCCTCGTGGTCGTCGCCGCGCCCCCCGGCCTCGAGCTCTACGGCCTGGCCCCGATCGACGCCGCGGCCGAGCTGGCCCGCGCCCGCGCCGCCCTGGCCCCCACCGCGCCCGCCACCCTCGGCGGCCCCGGCCAGCCCGCCACCCTGGCCGCCATCGCCGCCGCCCTGCGCGAGGGGCCCGACCTGCTCTACCTGGTCTGCCATGGCGCCATGCGCGGCGGCGAGCCCTACCTCTGGCTGGAGGACGAGGCGGGCGGCCCCGCCCGGGTGCCCGGCGCGGCCCTGGCCGAGCAGGTCGCCGCCCTGGCCCGCCGCCCGCGCCTCGCCGCCCTGGTCAGCTGCGCCAGCGCCGGGGCCACCGCCGGCGGCGCCCTGGCCGCCCTCGGCCCGCGCCTCGCCGCCGCCGGCCTCGCCGCCGTGCTGGCCATGCGCGACGAGGTGACCCAGGAGACGGCGGCCCTGCTGCTGCCGGCCCTCTTCCGCGAGCTGCGGCGCGACGGCGTGGTTGACCGGGCCCTGGCCGCCGCCCGCGCCCAGATCCTGGGGCGGCCCGACTGGTGGGCGCCCACCCTCTACATGCGCGCCGACGACGGCCGCCTCTGGGCCGAGCCCGCCCCCGCGCCCGGCCAGGCCGACTTGCCGCCCCCGCCCGACCCGGCGCGGCCCCCTGAGTGCCCCGGCTACGTCCCCCGCCGCGCGGCCCTCGCCGCCCTCGAGGCGCGCCTGGACGCTGGCCCGGCCCTGATCACCGGCATGCCCGGCGCCGGCAAGACGAGCCTCGCCGGCGCCCTCGCCCGCGTGGCCCCGCCCGACACCGTCTTCTGGCACACCTTCCACGCCGACGATGGCCTCGACTCGCTGATCTGGGCCCTGGCCGGCTTTCTCGCCCGCCGCGGGCGGGGCGAGGTCTGGGAGCTGCTCCAGCGCGGCCGCCTGGCCGGCGCCCAGCCGCCCCCGGCCCGCGTGCTCTTCGACTACCTGTTCCAGAGCCTGCGCGGCCTCGCGACCCTGGTCTGCCTCGACGATCTGCAGCATGTCGCCGACGACCCGCTCGCCGAGCAGCTGGTGGCGCGCCTGCGGGAGGAAGTGGGTTCCCAGCTGCGCCTGCTCGCTACCTCGCGGTTGGTGCCGGCCTACGCCGACGCCGCCTCGATCATCGCCCTCGACGGCCTGAGCCCCGAGGAGGCCGCCGAGCTCGCGGCGCTGCGGGGCGCCACCCTCGCCACCGCCGAGCTCGCCGAGCTGCACCGGCAGACGGGCGGCAACCCGCAGCTGCTCGCCCTGGCCCTCAACGCCCTCGCGCGCGGCGCCGACGCGGCCAGGCTCCTGGCCGACCTCACCGACGCGCCCGACGTCGAGCGCTTCCTGCTGCGCGAGGTGGACGCCGGGCTGGGCGCCGAAGAGCGGCGCGTCCTCTGCGCCCTGGCCGCGCACATGGGCTACCATGTCACCAGGGCGGCGGTCGAGGCCCTGCTGGACGGGGCGAGCGCCCGGCGCCCCCTGCGCGACCTGGCCGACCGGGGCCTGGTGATGGTCGTCGAGGGCCACGAGGAGCGCGAGCACAGGCTTCACGCAACCGTCGAGCGCTTCTACTACGAGGAGCTGGGCGCCCCGGCCCTGGCGGCTATGCACCGCAAGGCCGGCGCCTACTTCGAGCGCGAGGAGCCCGACCGGCTGCGGGCGGCGATGCACTACGAGCGGGCGCGGGACGGCGCGCGGGCCGCCGTGCTGGCCACGGCCGACGTGCTGGGCGACCTGGCGCGGGGGCAGGGGCGGGCCCTGGCCGCGCTGCTCGCCCGCCTCCCCGAGGCCGGGCTCGAGCCGGGGCTGCTGGCGCGGCTCCGGCTGGCGCGGGGCCAGGCCCGCGCCTTCGTGGGCGAGGTCGAGCGGGCCCGCGAGGATCTTGCGGCGGCCCTCGCCGCGGCCGAGGCGCTGCCGGACGGCCCCGGGCGGCGCGCGCTGGTCGCCCGGGCCTGCCCCGAGCTGGCCCAGCTCGACCAGCAGACCGACCCCGCCGCCGCCC
>DAOLDO010000262.1:0-2718 GCA_035327325.1 Chloroflexaceae bacterium
CCCCCCCGCCGCCCCCCGCGGGGCGGCCGCGTCGGGCCCCCCCGCCCCCCGCCCCGCCGATACGCCGCCACGCCCCGCCGGGCGGCCACATCGGGCCGCTCCGACCCCCGCCCGGGGCTGCCCGGCGGGCGGGGGCCTGGGGGAACCTGGTTCCCCCAGAATCTAGTCGTGGCCGCCGATGTAGGTGTTGACCATCTGCATCCAGTAGGGCCAGTCGTGGCACCAGCCGTCCCAGATGCGCAGGGCGTTGCCGATGCCCTTCTCCCAGAGCTGGCGCGAGAGGAGCTCGTTGGACCAGGCGGCGGGGTCGTCGCGGCCGGTGACGAGGATGAGGTCCAGCTCGCGCAGGCGCTCAATGGTCCATTGGTCGCTGAGGTTGGGCACGAAGTCAACGGGGTTGTGGAAGTAGAGGCCCTGGGTGTAGCTGCCGAAGAAGCGGCGCAGGTCGTAGAGGCCGCTGAGGGCGACCACGCGGTTGACCACGCCGGGGTGGCGCAGGGCGAAGATCACGGCCTCGGTGGCGCCGAACGAGCAGCCGGTGGCGATCAGGTACGGATTGGGGTTGCTGCCACGGATGAGGGGGAGCAGCTCGGCGAGCAGGTAATGCTCGTACTGCTCCTCGCGCCACATGCGAGCGTCGGTGTCGAGTCCGTAGTTGTACCAGCTCTCGCCGAAGACGCTGTCCACGCAGTAGAGCTGGAACCAGCCCTGGTCAATCTTGTGGGCCAGGGCGCCGACCATGCCGCGCTCCTCGTACTCGTAGAAGCGGCCGTGGGAGGTCGGGAAGACGATCACGGGGGCGCCCCCGTGTCCGAAGACAAGGAGCTCCATGTCCCGCCCGAGGGCAGGGCTGTGCCAGCGGTGGTAGCTGCGCTGCATATCGATCCTTATGGCGGCGAGGGCGGGCGTGGGCGTGGGCGGTATGATATGCGCGCGACAGGCAGCTGTCAACACACGCAGGACTACGATGCTCTCTCAGATGGCGGCGCCAGGCGCCGGGCTCGGGTGGCAGCAGCTCGGGACGCTGCTGGCGGGGCGGCTGGTCTTCAACACGGCGTTCAGGGTGGTCTACCCGCTGCTGCCGCTGCTGGCGGCGGGGCTGGGGGTCGAGCTGGGGGTGGCGAGCCTGCTGGTCACGGCGCAGGTGGCGGCCTCGCTGCTGAGCCCCCTGGGCGGCGCGATCACCGACCGCTTCGGCGAGCGGGCGACGCTGCTGGCGGGGCTGGCCCTGTTCACCCTCGGCGCCGCGGGGTGCGCCCTGGCGCCGAGCTTCTGGCCCTTCCTGGCCGGCTATGGGCTGATCGGGCTCGGCACGGCCCTGTACATGCCCGCGGTGCAGACCTACGCGAGCAACCGCAGCGACTACAGCCGGCGCGGGCGGGTGCTGGGCCTGCTCGAGCTGAGCTGGGCGGCCTCGGCCTTCGTCGGCGTGGTCGGCCTGGTGCGGCTGATCGAAGCGGCGGGCGGCTGGGCGCCGGCCTTCTGGGCCCTGGCGGGCCTCGGCGCGGCCATGCTGGCCCTGCACGCCAGGCTGCCCGAGGAGGCAAGGAGACCGGGAGTCCCGGACATGGGGGAGCCGGGCGGCCGCGAGGGCGCGGGGCCGCGAGCGCGCAGCGGCGGGATCCGCGAGGCGCTGGCGCAGCCGGGGGTGGCCGCGACGCTCGGGGTGGTCTTCCTGCAGCTCCTGGCGGTTGAGCTGGTCTTCGTGGTCTACGGGACCTGGCTGGAGGGCGACTTCGGGGCGAGCACCGAGCAGCTGGGGCTGGTCTTCGGGCTGCTCGGCCTCTTCGAGCTGGGCGGCTCGGTCGGGGCGACCCTGCTGACCGACCGGCTGGGCAAGCGGCGCGCGGTGCTGGCGGGCTTCGCGGCCATGGGCGCCCTGCTGCTGCTGCTGCCGCTCAGCGCGGGGCGCTGGGGCCTGTTCCTGGCCCTGTTCATGGCCTTCGCCCTGTGCTTCGAGTTCGCGGTGGTCTCGGTCTTCCCGCTGATCAGCGGCATGGCGGCGCGGGCGCGCGGCTCGGTGATGGCCCTGTGCCTGATGGCGATCGGGGTGGGGCGCATCGTAGGGTCGGTTGTAGGCCCGCGCCTGTTCGAGGCGACCGGCTTCTGGGGGAACGGCCTGCTGGCGGGCGCGGCCGCCCTGGCCGGGGTGGCCCTCGGGGCCGCCCTGATCAGGGAGGGGCGGGCGTAGGGTGACGGATGAAGGATGAAGGATGAAGGCCGCGGCAGTGCGCTGCGGGGCCCTGCGCCTTGCCCACCGGCAACAACCGCCGCCTGTGCGAGACCTAATAGGGGAAGTACTCGGGGGGCAGGGGGCGGGCGTCGGCGAGGTCGGCGCTGAGGGCGCGCTCGTCGCGGCGCACCGCGCTGATCACGGCCTCGACGAAGCGGTCGCCGCTGCGCCAGCGCACGATGTCGCCGGGGCGCAGGTCGTAGTGCTCGGGGCGCATGTGGGTGCCGTCGCAGCTGATCTGCAGGCCGTCGCGGTCAACGCTGTCAACCGGCAGCTCGGTGTAGCGCCGCCCGTAGTGCCGACGGAAGACGAATACGGTGGTCAGGCTCGGCTGGGACATCGGGTGGCGATCCGCTCTCGGCGCGAAGGTTCGCCCCCTATTGTACCCGCTTTTCGCGCGGCGCCGCGCAGGGCGGCCTGGCCGCAATACCGCTCGGGAGAACTCACGCAAAGCCGCAAAGCCGCCAAGATTCTGCGTCCGATCG
>DAOLDO010000262.1:2818-7856 GCA_035327325.1 Chloroflexaceae bacterium
GCCAGGGCGACGGCCAGGTCGGGGGCGGGGTCGCCGTCCTCGTACGACCACCAGGCCGAGAGCACGGCCTGGGCGAGGGCCCAGGCGCGGAGGCGTCCCGGGTCGAGGCCCTGGATCGCGGCAATGACCGCGATGCGCCGGGCGAGCAGCTCGGCCAGGCGCGGGCGCCGACTGATGTCTGGGATGGGGTTGCGCAGCAGGGCCCCGGCCTCGTAGGCGGGCTCGCCGACGACGCCCTTTGGGTCGATCGCGCGCCACTCGCCGCCGCCCGCGTCGAGGATGTTGAAGTGGTGCAGGTCGCCGTGGAGCACGACGGGGTCGGCCTGGGTGGCGAGGAGCCAGGCGAAGAGGGCCTCGGCCCGCTCGACCAGTCGGGCGGGGAAGGGCCCGGTGCCGCCGCCGAAGCGGGGGCGCAGCTCGCTCAGGCCGGCGGCCCAGTCGGCCACGGAGGGGTAGCGATGGCCCGGGGGCGGGGGGCGCCAGAGCCGAGCCTGCACCTCGGCGGCGACGCGCGTGGCGGCCTCGTCGTCGCGGGCGGCGAGCGGCGCGAGGGTGCCGCCGGGCGCGAGGCGCTCGAGCAGCAGGGCGCCGGCGGCCTCGTCGGCGGCGAGCAGGCGCGCGGCGCCGCGCCCGGCGTAGTGGCGCAGGGCGTCAATCTCGGTGCTCAGCTCCTCGCGGGGGACGCCGAGCTTGAGCACGGCGGGCGCGCCGTCGGGCAGGGTGGCGGGGGCGACGTAGTTGTACGAGAGGTCGGGGAAGGGCGGCCCGACCGCCAGGTCCCAGCGGGCGGCGCAGGCGGCGATCAGCCCGGGCAGGGCCGCCAGCCACGGCGCGCCGTCGGGCGCGAAGGTGGCGACGACGCGCCGGGTGAACTCCTCGGGAAGATGCATTGGGCGATTGGCCCTTGCGTGAGCCGCCGGCGCGGCCCGTGCCGCCGCGGGGCCCCCGTCAGCTATCGTTCAGAGCGCAGCCGGGCGCCCCGGCGGGCGAGCAGAGCGCCGATGGCGACCAGGGCGAGGCCGAGGGCGGCGATCGCCCAGGCGAGCGTCGCCGGACGCCGGAGCTGTTCGAGCAGCCACGTGGTAGCCTGCGCATCGCCACTCGCGCCGAAGACGAAGCCGCCGACCGCCGCGGCGACGAGCAGCGCCAGGGCGAAGAGGACGACGAGCAGGACGACCAGCGTGCGCAGCCACGGGGCGCGCCCGCGCGCGATCCAGTCCGCGGCGAGGATGGTCAGCAGCTGGAAGGCGAGGACGCCGCCGCCCAGGAACAGGCCGAAGCTCGCCACCGGCGCGCTCCCGGCGAAGCCGCCGACGAGCAGGGCCAGGGCGGCGATCAGGTAGAGCAGGGGGATGGCGCGGCGGAGCAGGACGGCGCGCAGGTCGCGGGCCAGGGCCACGTCGAGCACCGAGACGGCGAGGCTGATCAGCCTGTTGGCCCAGAGGGTCAAGGGGCTCGCCTGGGGGTGGGCCTCGCCGTAGGCGGCGAACATCCTGTCCGCCACGCTCCCGAGGCGGGCCACGTTGTCGGCCAGGGCCTCGTTGTCGAGCCGGCGCAGGGCGACCTGGCGCGCCGGGAAGGTTCTGACGAAGTGCTCGCGGCGCAGCTCGGGGGTAGGGCAGCCCGGCAGAGCCTCGCGACCCTCCTTGGTGTGCGCGAAGTAGGTCTCGAGCAGGATCGCGTCCTGGGCGGCCGCGACGAGCCGCTCGCGCTCGGCCTGCTGCTGGGGGGCGGGAAGCAGGGCCGTGATGATGCGCTCGGCGCCGTCGAGACGGCCCCACATGATGTCGTTCACGCGGAAGCGCTCGTCGAAGAAGGCGCCGAAGGCCCCCATGCTCGTGCCCGCCAGCTTCGAGGCGCCGCGCCGCTCGTCAACCAGGCCGCGGGCGTCGTACGGGCTGACGCGGTAGACCTCAACGCCGGCGCGCTCGTCCCCCACCTCGCTGAGAGCCGTGAGCGGGAAGAGGATGCGGTCGTAGCGCTCGAACTCCATCACGCTGAAGCGGGCGACGAGGGCCGGGGCCCCATCATCGGCTGCGGCAGTGACGATCGGGCGGCGGTCGAACGCTTCGTCGATCGCGAGGGCCGCGTTGACCTCGGCCCGGCTCGCGGCGAGCATGAAACCGATCGCCCGCTGGAGGCTCGGGCCGGCGCCATCCCTGCCGGCGAGCAGATCATCGAGCCTGGCCCAACTCGCATCGGGCGTCTCGACCGGCGGCGGGCCGGGCGACCCCAGGATCAGCCCCGCCAGGGCCACGCGCAATGGGTGCGCTGGCTCGCGCAGCAGCCCCGCGAGCTGCGACTGGAGCTCCTCGACGCCAAGGCGCGGATCGAGCCGCAGGCCGTCAAGCAGCGCGGGCAAGTCCGCCGCTTTGATCGCCGCGGCTACAGCGCCGCGGCCATCCCCGTTGAGTAATTGCCCTCTGGCCGCCTGCAATGTACTGTAGACAGCGCCGAGCGTGGCGCGGAGAGCCGAGCGCTGCTCCTCGAACGTCTGCGTGGGGGACAGGAGCGGTGTCAGCTCGCCCATCTGCGTGAGGATCCGGTGGTAGCGCCTGGCCAGGTCAACCAGCAATGCTGCGCGCCCAGTCCGCTGCTCTGCGACGGTGTCCAGGTCGTCAAGGGCGCGGCCCAGGCGGCGCAGGTGCCAGTCAATGTCAAAGTCCAGCAGGAAATGGATGATGGTCGGCCCCAGCGCGGGATCATCAAACGCATAGTGCAGGTCGGCCCAGGCACGGACGGCCGCCAGGAGCTGCCTGTAGCGCGGCGAGCCGTCGTCAATGCCGGCGCCGCGGGCAAGGAGCCGGCCCAGGGCGGTTGACGTAGACAGGGCCCGCAGACGCACGTAGGCAGCCCAGGCTATGCCATAGTAGTGGATCAGAGCGGCGAGGGGGCTCGTGCGCAGCTCTGCCCGCGTGCGATGGTGCGCGATGATCTGCTCCCAGGTCTCGTCTGGGTAGGCGGCCTGGTTGTCGTTGGCCAGAAGGGCCTCCGCCTCTACGCGGCGCAGGCTGGCGGTCTGCTGGTTGTAGCGCTCGAGGCGCTCGAGGTCCTGTCGGATGGGCTCGTAGCCGCGAATGCTGAGCAGGGCGGCCAGGCCGTTCTCGACGAACCCGGGCCGCTCGGCCGCGTCGGCGCCGATGAAGCGCTCGGGGGCGGGGTCAACGAAGAGCAGCTTGCGGGTCACGGGGTAGACACGCGAGCGCCTGGGGATGGTGTCGAGTACGTAGCTGAAGGGCTTGTTGTCGAGCACGCCGCCGTCTGCGAAGTCGCGCTCGAAGAAGGGGTTGCCCGCGCCGGCCTGGGCGGGCTCGGTGTAGGCCCGCGGGTAGAGCCGTTCCCACTCGGGCGGCACTATGCCCTGGACGACCCATGGCAAGCGCCTGTAGCCCTCCACGGTGGCGAGCAGGGCCACGGCGTCGCGCAGGCGCATGGGCTGGAAGGCGGCCTGGTGGGCCGAGGTGCAGCGGGCGACGAAGGCGAGGAAGGGGTTGTTGAAGGCGACGAAGTCGTTGCGCTCGGGCGGCTGGGCCGGGCCGGGCGGGGGGCCGCCCTCGGGGCCGCCGAGCAGCACGGGGCCGGCGAGGCCCTCGGCGTTGATCGCGCTGTAGCGCAGCTGAAAGACCGCGCCGTAGCGGCGCTCCTCGGGCTGGGCGTCGGCCACGGCGAGCGTGGTGCGCAGGCCGCGCACGTCGGTGGCGGTGACGAAGAGGTCGAGCTCGTCCACGTTGGGCGAGGGCCGGCCCTTCTCGTTGGGGCCGCGCTGGGCTGGGAGGTGGCCACCCATATCGTCGAAGGCGCCGAGCAGCTTGAGGTACATGCGGTCGCCGCTGAGGGGGGCGCGGGGCGGGTCGCTCGGACGGATGTTCAGGCTCTCGGTGGCCCTCGCGTCGTTGATCAGGCGGGCGATGTCGCCCTCGTCCACCCAGAGCCGCTGGAGCTCGTCCATCGGCTCGTCGTTGGCGAGGGCCTTGGCCAGGTAGACGGCGTTGATGCCGCCGGCCGAGGTGCCGGCGAGAATGTCAACCACGAAGCGCGTGCGGACGGTGCCGTCGCTATGGTCCAGGAGCCGGTTACGGTCGAGGCGGCAGGCCAGCTCGCGGTAGATCAGCTCACTGCCGCTGAGCTCGGCGTTCCTGGCCCTGGCGCGGTCCGCCGGGTCGGGGGCGGCGGCGCGCACCAGGCGCAGCAGCTCCTGGGCGATGCCGTTCATGTAGATGGCGAGGCTGATCCCGCCGTACATGACCACGGCGAAGCGATACTCCTGCGTGAAGTCGGTGGAGGGCCGCTGGGGATCGCTCATTGACGCACCTGCTCTGGGCGCTTGGGATGCCCTGAAGTGTAGGCTCAGGGGAGGGGCGAGTCAAGAGGTGTGAGGTGTGAGGTGTGAGGTGTGAGCTTTTGATTGCGGCCCTGCTCACACCTCACATAGCGAGCGGCAGCGAGCGGCTCACACCTCAGCCCACGTAGCGCCTGAGCACCTGGTCAACCTGGAGCCCGTAGCCTTCGCCGAAGAGGTTGAGGTGGTTGAGCAGGTGGTAGAGGTTGAGCAGGTCGCGCCGGTCGGCGTAGCCGGGGTCAAGGGGCCAGGCGGCATTGTAGGCGGCGTAGAAGCGGGGCGTGAAGCCGCCGAACAGCTCGGTGAAGGCCAGCTCGGCCTCGCGGTGACTGTAAGAGACGGCGGGATCAATCAGGGCCGGGGCGCCGCCGGGCGCCCCCACGACGTTGCCGCCCCAGAGGTCGCCGTGGATCAGCGCGGGCGGCTCGGCGCTGGCGAGCAGGTCGTCGAGGCGCCCGGCGAGGCGCTCGAGGGCGCGGCGGCGGGCGGCGGGCAGCAGACCATTCGCCGCGGCGAGATCGAGCTGGGGCAGCAGGCGGCGCTCGCGGAAGAAGGCAGGCCAGCTCACGAGCCGGCCGTTGGGCTGGGGCGAGCCGCCGATGAAGTTGTCGCGCTCGAGGCCGAAGACGGGCGCGCTATGGCGGTGCAGCGCGGCCAGCTGCTCGCCCAGGACGGCCCGGCGCGCGCGGGCGCCCCCGC
>DAOLDO010000263.1:0-7825 GCA_035327325.1 Chloroflexaceae bacterium
TTGTGGATGCCGAGGGGCGGCGCGTGGGTGATCAGGATGTCGAGGTAGCTGCCGTAGGGGTAGTTGTTGAAGAGCATCCAGGGCACCGGGCGCCAGGCCCGCCGCATCATCTCGGCGTCGGTGTACATGTTGGTGCCGTCGGGCTTGTAGCGCAGGCAGCCGCCCAGCCCGGCGATCGACAGGCCCTCGTGGCGCACGCCGCGCCCCTCCAGGCAGACCGCCCCGTGGGCCTCCTCGACCAGCCTGCCGTCCTCGCGAATCTCTGGCGTGTCGTGGTTGCCGTGGATGTAGAAGCAGGGCACCCCGAGCATCGTGACCACGAACTCGATGTAGTAGTAGGGGAGGTCGCCGCAGCTCAGGATCATCCCAACGTCGGGGAAGCGCTGCTTGATATTCAGGCTGTAGATCGCGGGGACAACTTCGTCGCTGATCGTCAGTATCTGCATCGTCGCGTCTGGCTGTGGGCACCGCCGCTCCATCCATTGTACCAGATCGGCCGGCCGGGCCCGCCCTCCGCCGCGCCGCCGAAAGTGTATTACAATCCCCCTGATAGCCCAAAGCCCACACCCATACGGAGGGTTCAATGACGAACACAGCCGCGCCCCGCCTGCTCTGGACGCCGCCGGAGGAGCTCCAGGCGACGAGCAACCTGCGGGCCTATATGGACTGGCTCTCCGCCACCCGCGGCCTCAGCCTGGGCAGCTACGACGAGCTCTGGCGCTGGTCGGTGGAGGAGCTGGAGGCGTTCTGGGCCTCGCTCTGGGACTACTTCCAGGTCCAGTCGGCCACGCCCTACGGCGCGGTGCTCTCCAGCCGCGCCATGCCCGGCGCCCGCTGGTTCGAGGGCGCGACCCTGAGCTACGCCGAGCACGTCTTCCGCAACGCCACGCCCGACCACCCGGCCCTGCTCTTCCAGTCGGAGACCCGGCCGCTCACCGCGGTGAGCTGGGCTGAGCTGGAGGCCCAGGTGGCCGCCGTCGCCGCCACGCTGCGCGGCCTCGGCGTCGGCCCGGGCGACCGGGTGGTGGCCTACATCCCCAACATCCCCGAGGCCCTGGTCGCCTTCCTCGCGGCGGCCAGCCTGGGCGCGATCTGGTCGAGCTGCTCGCCCGACTTCGGCAGCCCGAGCGTGATTGACCGCTTCAAGCAGATCGAGCCAAAGGTGCTGGTGGCGATTGACGGCTACAGCTACGGCAGCAAGGCCCACGACCGCAGGGCCACAGTGGCCGAGATCCAGGCCGCCCTGCCCACCCTCGAGGCCACGCTCTTCGTGCCGTACCTCGACCCCGCCGCCGCGCCGGAGGGCCTGAGCGGCAGGATCGTGCCGTGGGCCGAGGCCCTCGCCGCCCCCGGCCAGCTGCGCTTCGAGCGCGTGCCCTTCGGCCACCCGCTCTGGGTGCTCTACTCGTCGGGCACCACGGGGCTGCCCAAGCCGATCGTGCAGAGCCAGGGCGGCATCCTGCTCCAGCACCTCAAGGAGCTGAGCCTGCACCTCAACCTGAAGCCGGGCGACCGCTTCTTCTGGTTCACCACCACAGGCTGGATGATGTGGAACCTGCTGATCGGCGGCCTGCTCGTCGGCAGCACCGTGCTGCTCTACGACGGCAGCCCCGGCCACCCTGACATGGGCGCCCTCTGGCGCTTCGCCGAGGCGAGCCGCGCCACCTTCTTCGGCACCAGCGCCGGCTACATCACCGCCCTGATGAAGAGCGAGGTCGAGCCCGGCCGCCAGTTCGACCTGGGCTCGATCGTCGGCCTGGGCTCGACCGGCTCGCCCCTGCCGCCAGAGGGCTTCGAGTGGGTCTACGCGCACGTGAAGCGCGACCTGTGGCTGGCCTCCGTCAGCGGCGGCACCGACGTCTGCGGCTGCTTCGTGGGCGGCGCGCCCCTGCTGCCGGTCTACAGCGGCGAGATCCAGTGCCGCTGCCTCGGGGTGGACGCCAGGGCCCTCGACACCGACGGCAACAGCGTCACCGGGGTCATGGGCGAGCTTGTGATCGCCGAGCCGATGCCCTCGATGCCGATCCACTTCTGGAACGACCCGGGCGACCGGCGCTACCGCGAGAGCTACTTCGAGGTCTACCCGGGCCTCTGGCGCCACGGCGACTGGGTGGTGATCAACGAGCGCGGCGGCGTGGTGATCTACGGGCGCTCCGACAGCACGATCAACCGCCAGGGCGTGCGCATGGGCTCGAGCGAGATCTACCGCGTGGTCGAGGCCATCCCCGAGGTGCTCGACAGCCTGGTGATTGACCTCGAGGGCCTGGGCGGCGCGTCGTACATGCCGCTCTTCGTGGTGCTGCGCGAGGGCGTGGCCCTCGACGAGGCCCTCCAGCGGAAGATCAAGGGCACGATCAGGGCGGCCCTCTCGCCGCGTCACGTGCCCGACGCGATCCTCGCCATCCCCGACGTGCCGCGCACGCTCAGCGGCAAGAAGCTCGAGGTGCCGGTCAAGAAGATCCTCATGGGCGCCCCCGTCGAGCGCGCCGCCAACCCCGACTCGCTCAAGAACCCCGAGCTGCTGCCCTTCTTCGTGGAGCTGGCGGCTCGCCTGCGCTCGGCGGGGTGAGGGCTCGCTGCGCTCGGCAGGGTGAGGGCTCGCTGGCAGCGCCCAGGCCGGGGCGACCACGCTGGGTCGCCCGTACTGCCTCTAGCAGGCGTGAGGGCGGCCCAGCGTGGCCGCCCCGCGCGCGAGCGCCAGCGAGCGAGCCTCACCCCCGCGAGGCGGAGCCGAGCTCACTCAGGCTGCGCAGGCTCGCCCGGGCCGCCCGGCGCCACCGGCGCGGCGGGGTAGTCGCCGAGCTGGAGGATCGCCTCGCGGATCTCGTCGGCGGCGCTCTGCCAGGTGGCGCGGAAGCGGGGGTGGGCCTTGATCTGCATGGGCTCGCCGAAGCGCACCGTGACCTGCACGGGGCGCGGCACCAGCTTGCCTTTGGGCATCACCCTGGTCGTGCCGCCGATCCAGGCGGGGATGACCGGCGTGCCGGGGTACTCGGCGATCAGCTTGCCGATGCCGGCGCGGAACGGGCCGAGGCTGCCGTCCTTGCTGCGGGTGCCCTCGGGGTAGACCAGCAGGGCGTAGCCCTCGCGCAGGGCGCGGCTGAGGTGGCGCAGGGGGTCCTGACCGCCGCGCCGGTCGCGGGCGATGGGGATGGCGTTGAAGAGCACGCGCGAAAGGTACTGCTGCGGCCCGCCCTGGAAGAAGTAGTCCTGGGCGGCGGCCGCGACGAAGCGCTCGCGGGCCGAGGGCGGCAGCGCCGCGAAGACCACGGCGGTGTCGGCGTGGCTCTGGTGGTTGGCGGCCAGGATGAACGAGCCCTCGGCGGGGATGTGCTCGCGGCCCTCGACCTTGGGGCGCACGTACAGCTGCACAAATCGCACGAACATGCCGGGGATGAAGCGGGCCGCGACATGGCGGCTCTTGTACAGGCTCATTTCGTGCTCCGCACGAAGCTTGCGAACGCGTGGGTCCCGTCTATTGTACCGCACTTGCGGGCCACGCCCCGAGACCGCGCCACGGGCACCGCAGCGGAAGGCGGCCGCCTCGCGCGGCCGCCGTGTGCCTGGAACTTCCCCTCGGCCGATCAGGCCGAGACACCCTCCTCGCGCACCTTCGCGAAGGCCGCGGCGTCGTAGCGCAGGATGGGCTGGCGGGCCGCCCGCACCTCGTCGAGGCGGCGCACCGGGGCCTTCGTAGGCGCCTCGTGCAGCAGCTCGGGCGCCTCGACCGCCTCGCGGGCGATGTCGCGCATGGCCTGGATGAAGATGTCGAGCGTGCGCTTGCCCTCGGTCTCGGTCGGCTCGATCATCAGGGCCTCGGGCACGATCAGGGGGAAGTAGACCGTCGGCGGGTGGAAGCCGTAGTCAATCAGCCGCTTGGCAATGTCGAGGGTGCGCACGCCCTGGGCCCCCTTGAGCTGACCCTTCAGCACCGTCTCGTGCATACAGATGCGGTCCACGGCCTGCGGGTAGAGGTCCTTCAGCCGGGCCCGCACGTAGTTCGCGTTGAGCACGGCGACCTCGCTCACCTCGCGCAGCCCCTCCTCGCCCAGGGTACGGATGTAGGTCCAGGCCCGCACCAGCATGCCGAAGTTGCCGTGGAAGGCCTTCATGCGGCCGATGCTCTTCTCCGGGGTGAACAGCTCGTAACCGCCGTCGGGCAGCCGGCGGGCCCGCGGGCCGGGCAGGAAGGGGGCCAGGGCACTGGTGCAGCCGACGGCGCCCGAGCCGGGGCCGCCGCCGCCGTGGGGCGTGGTGAAGGTCTTGTGCAGGTTGTAGTGCATGAAGTCGAAGCCCAGCTCGCCCGGCTTGGCGATGCCCAGGATGGCGTTGAAGTTGGCGCCGTCGCCGTACATCAGACCGCCGGCCTCGTGCACGATCTGGCAGATCTCCAGGATCTGCTCCTCGAACAGGCCCAGGGTGTTGGGGTTGGTGAGCATCATGCCCACGGTGCGCGGCGAGACCCTGGCGCGCAGGTCGGCCAGATCCACGTTGCCGCGGGCGTCGCTCTTCACCTCGACCACCTTGAAGCCGGCCATGGCCGCCGTGGCCGGGTTGGTGCCGTGGGCCGCGTCGGGCACCAGCACCTCGTCGCGCTCGGTGTCGCCACGGTCGAGGTGGTAGGCCCGGAAGGCCAGGATGCCGGTGAACTCGCCCTGGGCGCCCGCCGCCGGCTGCAGGCTCACGGCGTCGAAGCCGCTGATCTCGCCGAGGTAGTCCTGGAGCTCCGCGATGAGCCGCAGGGCGCCCTGGCTCAGGGCGTCGCCCTGCAGCGGGTGGGCCGCCGCGAAGCCGGCCATGCGGGCGGCCTCCTCGTGGATCTTGGGGTTCCACTTCATCGTGCACGAGCCGAGCGGGTAGAAGCCCGTGTCGATGCTGAAGTTGCGCTGGCTGATCCTGGTGAAGTGCCTGACCACCTCCGGTTCGGTCAGCTCGGGGAAGTCATTGAGGCCGTCCTGCCGTAAAAGGTTTTCAGGAAGGCTGGTTTCAGGCACGTCGAGGCGCGGCAGGTTTGTGCCGTGCTTCCCGGGCGCCGCGAGCTCGTAGATATGGGGCTCGTAGTTGTCCATCGCTTGATCCGTTTCTAGGCAAAGAGCTCCTTGACGGCCACGCTGAACCCGGGCAGCAGCTCGGGCAGCGCGAGGGTGGCCTCGGGGCCGTAGGTGCGGGCGAGGCCGTCGGGGGTGTGGACGGTGACCCGCTGCGAGCGCGGGTAGACGACCCAGACGGCCGCCGTGCCGGCGGCCAGGTACTCGAAGACCTTGGCCTCGACCTCCTCGGCGGTGTCGCCGGGCGAGACGACCTCGACGGCGAGGTCGGGGGCGATGCGCCAGAAGCCCTCGGGGGCGCCGCCCTCGGGCACGCGCTCGGGGCGCACGTAGTACACATCGGGGCCGCGCACGGTGTCCGGCCCCTCCTCGACGATGAAGCCGGACTCGACGCCGACAACCCCGCCAGGACCTTGTCTGGCCCACAGCTTAAGCACCATTCCGACAGCGAGCGCAATCTCTCCGTGGACTCCTCCTGGCGGCATAACGTCAACCACCTCCCCGCGCACCAGCTCCTGGTGGCGCGAGCCGGGCAGGGCGAAGAACTCCTCGGCGGTGAGCAGGCGCGTGGTGGCGCTCATGCCTCGTCTCCTTGCCTGAGCAGCGCGAGGGCCAGGTCGGGCCGCCCGGCCTCGAGGAAGAGGATGAGGCGGAAGGGGGCGAGGGCGAACTCGCGCAGCTGGTCGTAGCGGCGCTCGGTGGTGGCGTCGTAGGCGTTGCCGTAGCCGACGCGCAGGCCGAAGTGGTTGTCGCCGGCGAAGTGCTCCATGGCGCCGACGTGGTCCCAGGCGGGGCGCCAGGCCATGGCGAAGCCCCAGCCGGTGAGGCCGGCGAGGGCCCACCCACGCTCGCGGCGGCGCAGCAGCAGGCGGGCGGGCCGCAGGTCGCCGTGGACGAGGCAGGCCGGGCGGCCGGTGCCGGCGAGGTTGCCGGCGGCCCAGGCGGCGATGCGGGCGGCGCCGTCGGGGTCGAGCTCGCCGGCCTCGACGGCCGCGGCGACGGCGGCGTCGAGGCGGGCGCGCATGTAGCGCACGTCCTCGTCGTCGGGCTGGTCGGTCAGGTCGCCGGCGCGGCCCTCTGGCGGCTCGCGGCCGGGCTCGGGCGGGGCTGTGGGGTCGAGGGCGCCGTAGGCCGGGGCGACGTAGCTGTGGGCGCGGGCCACAACCTCGCCGAGCGCGCGGCCGACGGCGTAGCGCTGGTCCTCATTCAGCGCGGGGAGGGCCTCGGGCAGGGCCACGCCCTCCAGGTAGCTGGTGAGCAGGAAGGGCGCGCCGGATTCGCCCTCCAGGTCGTGGGCGAGCAGCTCGGGCAGGGGCAGGTCGATCTCGGCGCGCAGGGCGCGCAGGGCGGCGGCCTCGGCGGCCAGGGGGTCGCCGGCGCCGGGGTCGGGCGGGCCACCGAGGCGCAGCACGACCGGCCGGGCGCCGCGCAGCTCCAGGCGCAGGGTGCGCTCGCCCAGGGGCTCCGCCCCGAGCAGGCGCGCCCCCGGCGTGGCCTGGGCGACGATGCGGTCGAGCTGTGCGTCGGTGATCATGTGGACGAAGGACCAAGGACGAAGGACGAAAGCCACACAGCTGGCCAACGCGCTGATGGCGCAGCTTTGCGCTCTGGTCTTTCGTCTGTCGTCATCAGGCTGCGGCGCGCAGGGCCTCGACCAGGCGGTCGATCTCGGCCTTGCTGTTCAGCTCGGTCACGGCGAGCAGCATCGCGTTGCCGAGCTCGGGCTCGTCCTGGCTCAGGTCGTAGCCGCCGACGATCCCCTGCTCGCGCAGGGCGGCGTTGATCTCGGCCACGGGGTGCGGGCAGCGCACCACGAACTCCTTGAAGAAGGGGCCGCCGTGGACGCTGTACCCGGCGAGGGTGGCGATCTGGGCGGCGGCGTAGTGGGCCCGGTGGTAGCAGAGCTCGGCCACCTTGCGCATGCCCTGCTTGCCCATCAGGCTCATGTAGACCGTGGCGGCGAGGGCCATGAGCCCCTGGTTGGTGCAGATGTTGCTCGTGGCCCGCTCGCGCCTGATGTCCTGCTCGCGCGCCCGCAGGGTGAGCACATAGGCCAGCCGGCCGTCCACGTCCTTGGTGACGCCGACGAGCCGACCGGCGATCTTGTGGACGTGCTTCTGCCTGGTGGTGAAGATGCCGAGGTAGGGGCCGCCGAAGCCCAGGCCGATCCCGAGGGGCTGCCCCTCGGCGGTGGCGATGTCGGCGCCGGCCTCGGCGGGGGTCTGGAACAGGCCGAGGGCGATCGGGTCGAAGTGGACGCAGAGCAGAGCGCCCCGCGCCTGCGCCTTCGCGGCCAGGCCCCGCAGGTCGTGCAGGCGGCCGAGGAAGTCAGGGCTCTGGACGATCAGCAGGGCGGTCTGGTCATCAACCAGGGCCAGGGCGTCGTCGGTCGTCGCCCCGGGCGTCTCGTCGCCGGTGACCGTCACGTCCAGCGCCTGGAGGTAGGTGCGCAGCACCGCCCGGTATTGGGGGTTGACCCCGCGGGCCACGACGATCTTGCGGCGGTTGCGGGCGACGCTCATGGCCATGATCGCGGCCTCGGCGATGGCGGTGGCGCCGTCGTAGTGCGAGGCGTTGGCGATCTCCATACCGGTGAGCGAGCAGATCAGGCTCTGGTACTCGAAGATCGCCTGGAGCGTGCCCTGGCTGATCTCGGGCTGGTAGGGCGTGTAGGCGGTGTACCACTCGCCGCGGCGCAGGATTTGGTCCACGGCAGCCGGCACGATGTGGCTGTAGCCCCCGGCGCCCAGGAAGATGCTGTGGCTGTCGACGCTGGC
>DAOLDO010000264.1:0-7821 GCA_035327325.1 Chloroflexaceae bacterium
GAACACACAGACTCGTGGCATCGCACTCCTCCCATTGTACTGCTCTACTCGCCGAAGGCGTCGCGGAACTCCTGCACGGCCCTGGGGCCGTTGCGCTCAAGACCGTTGAAGAAGGCCTCGCGGTCCTGGTTGCGGTAGTCGAGCCGCTCGACGCGGAAGGGGGCTAACCGCTCGCGCGCCTGGCGCCGGTCGCTCACGTCAAGGAAGTACTGGATCGCGTTCTCGACACTGTTGGCGTCGGTCCAGTCCGATTTGTAGACCGGCACGCCGCTCCTGGTGAAGATCCAGGTCATATTCGGCATCGAGCCATAGGCGCGGTGACAGGCGCCGTCGAGGGCGTCGAGCAGGATCGGCCGCGACACGCCCAGCAGGTCGCGCAGGGCCGCGGTGTGGCGAAACTTCTGCTCCATCGAGGTCAGGTGGGGGTAGTGCTCGCCCGGGTGGGCCTCGTGAGTGTAGAGAAAGATCGCGCCGACGCCGCGCTCGGCGTAGCGCGCGGCGAGCTCATTCATGGATGGCGCCGCCATCCCGCAGTACGGTCAGGTGAAGCTGCCGAACTCGACGATGGTGTAGGTGTGGGCCGAGCATACGGCACGCAGGTTGGTCTCGCCGCCCTCAAGGGGCCAGAGCGGGAAGTCAGGCCCGACCTTGCCTAGGGGTGGGCTCTCCTCGAAGCGCATCCAGGGTTCGAACTTCGCCGGCACGAACGCATCGTAGTTGTAGCGGGCGAGCAGCTCTGGGTCGGACATGGCCTGGTCCTTTCACAACCGAGCGGCGGAGGTGCCCACATCGTACCGTATCATGCAGGGAGGAACTGTAGGCCGGCTCACAGTCAGCGGCCACCGCACGCTCTATGCTGGCCGCAGATGTCTGCCACCGACACTCGAAGGAGGCAAGTCACGATGCAGGGAATCCGCGGCAAGAACGTGCTGGTGGCGGGGGCAGCTCGGGCATAGGCCAGGCCAACGCGGTGCGCTTCGGCCAGGAGGGCGCCAAGGGCTACGACAACGTGAGCAGGCCGCCCTTCCTCTACGACGGCCCCGTGACGCCCGACGCCCTCCCGGCCACTGCCCGCGTGCTGACGGTCGACCTGGGCGGTGAGGCCGTGGCCTACCCGTACGAGGCCCTCTCAGCCGCGGGCGCGGTGAACGACACCGTGGGCAGCGAGCGGATCGTCGTGCTCTGGCAGGCGGGCACGGCCTCGGCCTTGGACACCGCCTCGGTGGCGGGCGGGCGCGACGTGGGCGCCGCGGCCGCCTACAGTCGGGTGGCCGACGGGCGCGCCCTGACCTTCCAGCTCGACGGCGAGCGTCTGGTTGACGCCGAGACCGGCAGCGCCTGGGACGTACTGGGGCGCGCCGTGGACGGCCCCCTGGCCGGCATGCAGCTGCAGCCGGTCGTGGCAATCAACCACTTCTGGTTTTCCTGGGCCGCCTTCAGGCCTGAGACACGGATCTACCAGCCGTAGCGGAGTGGAGGTGCCACGGCACGGAGGGCCCCCCTTCACCCCGGCGCAGCGCACTCCCATCGCACGAGGAGGCACCATGTTTCGTCGCAACCCACGCCAGCGAGACCCGCGCCCCCTCGCCGCCGGCCTGGAGCGCCGGCAGGTTCGCCCGGCCCACGCCGCCGCCCTCGCCCGCTTTCTCACCGACGCGCCCGATCGCGAGCTTGTCCGCTTCAACCCGCGCCCTCGGCGCGCAGCTCGGCCTGGACGAGCGGGCGACCCTGCGCCTGCTGCTGGCCGCGCTGGAGGAGGGGCTGGTCACGCTCAACTGGGAGCTGCGCTGCCCGGCCTGTGGTGCGACGAACCACCGGGGCGACTCGCTGATCGCGCTCCACGGCGAAGCGCGCTGCGGCGCGTGCCACGGGCGCTTTGCGCCGCAGCTTGACGGGGAAGTCCACGTGACCTTCAGCGTCCATGGGCGCGTGCGGGCCCTGGGGCGGGGGGCCGACGCCCCGGTCTACCGCGCCGAGGTAGATGCCCGCCTCGGGGTCGTGTCCGGCCACGCCCTGGGGCAGTGCCGGTGCCGGGCTTTCACTGATTTAACCGTTGCGGGACGAAGCGGCCCCATCACGCTGCGGTCGGTGCGAGAATAATCACCACCAGTTGTGATTTGTGCCCGCGGGTACTAGATTGGGCGCTGGTATACTCGAACCACGCTCGCCCGCCGAGCTGGATCAGCGAGGATCCAGGGCCTGGCGAGAGCTGCTGCGAGATGGGGTGATGCGACTCAAAGGGCTGAAGTGGCTGACGGCGGCGCTGGTGATCGGATTCCTCTTCGGGTTCGATTACCTGCGTCACTTCGTGCACGTCGAGCTGCTCCATCGTCAGGAGCTTTACCTCGCCTCGGTGCTCGGCGTCTGCCTGCTCATCCTGCTCTTCAACCACCTCATCTTCCGCTGGCTCGAGTCGGTGCAGCATGGCCTGCGCCAGCAAAACCGTCGCCTCGCAGCGCTCAACGCAGTTGGCAACTCCTTGAGCCACTCGCTCGATCTCGACGAGCTGCTCAGCGATGCGCTCACGCAGATCCTGTCCGCTACCGGGGTGGCGGCCGGCGCAGTGTATCTCGCCGAGCCGGAGCGCCTCCTCATACACTCGTCGCCACAGCTGTCCGCCCATGCCCTCGACGCCGTCCGGCTCGAGACGCTCCGTGGGGATCTGGTCACCTGCGTCTCGCTGGGCTCGACGGGCGCCGAGCCTCCTTTGCTCTCGACCGCACTTGCCGACAACGGGCTGTGCCTCTGGGCCGGGACGCCGCTGCGGGTCAAAGGCGAGGCTGTCGGCTGCCTGCTCCTCATCAGCGATGCGCGGCAGCTTGCGAACGACGGCGACCGGCAGCTTGTCGAGGCGATCGCCGCCCAGCTCGGCATCGCGATTGAGAACGCCACCCTGCACCGGCGGGTTGAGCAGCAGGCGAGTCGCCTCGCGACGCTGATCGAGAGCTCCGCCAACGCGATCATCACCCTCGACCTCAAGGGCCAGATCCGCTCCTGGAACGGCGCGGCCGAGCAGATCTACGGCTGGACGGCCGACGAGGCCCTGGGCCAGGTCGTCCCCATGGTGCCGCCCGACCTCCGCGACGAGTCGCGGGTGATCATCGCCCGGATCGCCGCCACCGGCGCGCCCCTGACCAACTTCGAGACCAGGCGGCTGCGCAAGGACGGCGAGCAGATCCCGGTGATGGTGACCGCCTCGCCCCTGCGGGCGGCCGACGGGACCGTCGAGGGCTTCCTGGGCATCTCGACCGACCTACGCGACCGCAAGCGGCTCGAGCGGGCCATGCTGCGACAGCAGCGCGACCTGGCCGTGCTGGCCGAGCGCGAGCGGCTCGCCCGGGCCCTCCACGACGACGTGGGGCAGGTGCTCGGCTATGTGAACATGCAGGCCCAGGCCATCGGCGAACTGCTCGCCGCGGATCGAGCCGAACTCGCCCGGCGGCAGCTGGAGCGTATGGTCGCTATGGTGCAGGAGGCCCACGACGAGGTGCGCCAGCAGATCCTCGACCTCAAAGGCATGGAGGACGGCAAGCCTCTCGCCGTCACCCTCGAGAGCCTCGTGCGGCGCTACCAGCGCCACCACGACTTCGCCGTCGAGCTGTGGCACGAGGGACTGGAGGGCGTGCGGCTGCCGCCTGGCGGGCAGACTCAGCTCCTGCACATTGTGCAGGAGGCGATCGTCAACGCGCGCAAGCACGCCAGGGCAAAGTTGGTGCGCGTGAGCTGCGTCTGCGACGACGGCGGGCTGGTCGTCGCCGTGTCCGACGACGGGCAGGGCTTCGAGCAGGGCGGCGCAGCCCAGCCGAGCGATCACTTCGGGCTGCGGATCATGCGCGACCGCGCCGAGGAGATCGGCGGCAGGCTGGAGATAGCGTCCCGGGCCGGCGGCGGGACGACGGTGATGGTCTACGTGCCGGCGGTGAGCGAAGAGGTGCAGGCGTATGCGAGTGCTACTGGTTGACGATCACGCCCTGTTTCTGGAGGGTCTCCACAATCTCTTGCTGGCCCGCGGCATCGACGTGGTCGGCACCGCGGCCGACGGGCTCGAGGCCCAGGAGCAGGCGCGGGCCCTGCGCCCGGACGTGATCCTGATGGACATCCAGATGCCGCGCTGCAGCGGGCTGGAGGCCACTCGGCAGATCAAGGCCGAGCTACCCGAGGTCAAGATCGTCATGCTCACCGTCTCAGCCGACGACGAGGATCTCTTTGCGGCGATCAAGAGCGGCGCCTCGGGCTACCTCTTGAAGAACCTGAAGGCCGACCGCTTCTTCGACCTGCTATCTGGCGTGGCCCGCGGCGAGGCGCCGATCGCGCCCGAGCTGGCGGCCCGTATCCTCTCCGAGTTCGCCCACGGCGGTCGCGCCGCCGCCGCCCCTGAGCCGGAGCCTGTGGGGCTCACCGAGCGCCAGGTCGAGGTGCTTGGCCTTGTCGTCGAAGGGCGCTCGTACCGCGAGATTGCCGACGCCCTCTGCATCGCCGAGCGCACGGTCAAGTATCACATGAAAGAGATCCTCCAGACCCTGCACCTGCAGAACCGCACCCAGGCCGTCGCCTACGCGCTGCGCAACGGGCTGGTGACGGGCGAGGCCACGACGACGGTGTAATTCCCTGTCCTTTCGGACAGTCGCCTGCCCACCTTCTTCCCGTAAGGACAGTCGCCGGAAGCTCCGGCGACTGTCCTTTTTTGCGCGCCAGGACTGTCTGCCGGCGCATGGTGCCGCGCCCGCTCGCGGCCTATACTCGAGCTATCGAAGCCCGGCAGCCCAGCGCGTAGAGGCGGAAAGCAGGCCCCATGGACACACCACGAACGGTCGTTCTCTGCGGGAGCTCGCTGTTTCTCGCGGGGGTCGAGGCGTCGCTGGCTGGCCGCGCTGATATTCACGTGGTCAAGATTGGCGGCGAGCGCGCGGTCGAGTGGCCCGGCCTGGTCGCCCTGCGCCCGGCCGCGGTGATTGTGGACGCCGGCGAGCCCTGCTTCGCCCACAGCTCGGCCCTCGACCAGCTGGTCGGCCAGCTGCCCGGGGTGCTGATCATCAGCCTGGACCTGGGTAGTAGCGAGGCCACCCTGCTGACGACGCAGCGCCGGCCGGTCTGCACCGCAGACGAGGTCGCCGCGATGATCGCCACCCACCCTGCGAGGCGCGCTGGCGAGCCAAGGGCCAGCTATGAGCTGTACGCGAGCAGGTAGACCCGCGAGCGAGAACGGAGGCGGCGCGATGGACCCTTGAAGCCGGCAGGATCGGCTCGACACGCACCCCATTCACCCGCACGGCCAGAAAGGAAAGGTTGGTATGGATACCGGTAAGAGTCGTTTTAGCGTCGGCGCCATCAGCGCCGTGGTACTCGGGCTGGTCGCCGTCGCGGCCGTCGCCTGGGTCTTCCAGCTTCAGGGTCAGGTCACACAGCGGAACGCCGAGGTCACCGCGCTCCAGGCGCAGGTCACCGAGAAGGACGGGGCGGTCACCGCGCTCCAGGGCCAGCTCGCCTCCATGGCCCCCGGCACGGTCGTACAGGCCGGCGAGATGCTCCCCGCCGCGGCCGACACCCCGCCCTCGGGCTGGGACACCGAAGAGTCGCTGCGCGGCGGCCTCAAGCTGGTGGCCCAGTACGACTCGAGCGGGCCCGACGCCTGGGACTGGAAGGCCCACCCTGTGGTCTTCATGACCAGCGAGGGCCGCGGCTACAACCACCGCCCGTCCGCAACCAATGAGCTGCCGGGCATCCAGATCGTCGACGCCTACACCAAAGAGACGGTCGGCTCGGCCCTGTTCGACCTGGGCGGCGAGAGCACCCGCCAGCCCCACGGCCTTGGCACATCACCCGACGGCCAGTGGATCTATCTCGGCTTCGCCGACAAGCTCGAGGACGGCACGGCCCGCCAGCTGACCCTGGTGGTCAACGCCCGCACGCTCAAGCTCGACAAGGTCCTGGCCCACGAGGGCGGCCAGAACCTGCACCACATCTTCGGCTTCGTGGACTACGCGGGCAACGAGCGCGTGGTGCTCGAGTACGGCTTCGGCTCGGACGGCGGGCCCCACTTCCTGATCGACCCCAACTACGACAACCGCGTCGTGCAGGCGATCACGGTCGAGGACATCGGCTACAAGATGGGCCACCCGTACCTGACCGTGGACCCGACCGGCAAGTTCATGTACATCTCGGTGGTCGCCCCGCCCTGGCGCTCGCACCTCCATGGCACCGGCGGCATCGCCAAGCTCGACCTCGAGACCGGCGACGTCGCGATCATCCCCTACACCGGCGACCACCCGATCGGCATCGCCAACACCGCAGACGGCAAGTTCACCTACGTCGCCGACGGCCACGGCAGCCGGGTCTACAAGATTGACAACGAGCTGAACGAGGTCGTGGCCGACACCAGCGCCGGCGTGGCGGGCCCCTACGGTCTGGCCCTGAACTGGGACGAGACCAGGCTCTACGTGGTGGGCAAGGGCGAGAGCAGCCACAACACCGGCGGCGTGCTGGGCCTGATCGAGACCAAGGACTTCATCCCCTCGCGGGCGATCAACCAGCCGATCAACATCGGCGGCGCGATCATTGACCACGCCACCCTGCACCCCGACCCCGAGGTCAACGAGCTGTGGGTGACCAGCTCGGGCACCTGGGAGACGATCGTGCTCGACCTGGACACCAACGAGGTGACGGCCCGCATCCCGACGCCCAACGGCGGCGACACCCACTCGGGCTCGTTCCTGCGCTACAGCGGCGACTTCGCCGGCGAGATCCTGTCCGACCACGGCGCCTCGACCCAGTCGCTCTACGCGCAGCGGCTCGAGTTCGCCACCAAGGCGGCGGCCGAGGCGACCAAGTAGCCTCGCCTGGGGCGCGCCCCCACCCACGTCGCTGGGGGCGCGACCTCTCCTCACACAGACACTGCAGCCCAGCGAGAGAGGAAACGATGATGTTGCGTATGACACAGATTCGTCGGGGAGCTGCGCGGCTCGTAGCTGGCGTCGCCGCCATGGCCCTCCTGGCGGCGTGCGGCGGGGCCACCCCGGCCACGACCCTCCCGGCGGGTGTGCCGACAGTGGTTCCAGCCGCCGCTGTGGCGGCGCCCCCCGCCGCGCCGGTCGCCCCGACGGCCGCGCCGACCGCCGCCCCGGTCGCGGCGCCGACCGAGGCCCCTGCCGCGGCCGAGGCGCAGCCCGCGGCCGGGCTCGCGAGCCTCGACGACGCGCTGCTCGCCCAGGGCCAGATTCTCTTCGAGAAGGACGCCGGCGGCGCGGGCTGCGCGAGCTGCCACGGCATGGACGCCAGGGGCAACGAGACGATCGGCGCGCCGAACATCCAGGGCCGCACCGACGCCCAGATCCGCAGCGCCCTGACCGGCGTCGACATGATGACCCCGCTCAAGGTCAAGCCCGACGAGATCAAGGCCCTGGCCGCCTATCTGAAGCATCTGAGCACGCAGCCGTAGCGTGCCGCTGAAGCGGGGGACGACGATGAGACGATCGCTTCGCTCCTTGGCCCGGCCCCTGGCCGGCGCGGCCGTGGCCCTTCTGCTGGCAGGGTGCACCGCCGCCCCGGCGCCGTCGGGCGCAGTCCTCGTGACGGGCGCCGCCGCGGTCGCGGCCCCCGCGCCCCCGCCCGCCGCCGAGGGCCTGCGCTACCTCACGGTCAATGTCGAGCTGACCGACGAGGGGATCGTGCCCGCCGTCGTCGCCATCCCGGCCGGGCGCGAGATCAAGCTGGTGGTGCGCAACCGCGGCACGACCGAGCACCACTACCAGGTGATCGGGCTGGCGCCGCAGGGCCTCTGGCGGATCACCACCGATGCCGCCAACACCACCAGGGACAGCAACG
>DAOLDO010000265.1:0-7816 GCA_035327325.1 Chloroflexaceae bacterium
TCGAGGGTACGTCCGGCAACACCGGCGCCGGGCTGGCGATGGTCGCCGCGCTGCCCCTCGGGGTGGCGGCCGCAGCCTTCTTCCTCGCCTTCGAGTGGCTCGAGACGGGCGCGGGCGCCCTCCTGGCCGTGTTCGTCGCCGGCGGCGGCCTGCCGCTGACCCTCTACGTGATGGGCGCGATCAGCCGGGCCGCCGGGATGGCGGCCGCGGGCCAGCCTGTCGCCCTGCGGCGCGCCCTGGCGATCGGGCCCCTGCGGGTGGCGGGGATGGGCTGCTACGGCACGCTGTTCCTGCTTGTGGCGGGCGCGGCCGTCAGCGTGCTCAGCACGGTCTGCTTCTGCGTCGCCTACCTGGTTGTCGGGGGCGGCATCTTCGCCGTCACCGCCGCCCTCTCGACGGGCGGAGCCATCGGCGAGGCCGCGACGGCCCTGGCCATCGCCGTGAGCGTGCTCGCCATCCTCGCCGTCTACGCTGCGACCCTGGTGGTGAACGGGGCGGTGTACGGGAGCGCCGTCTACGCGATGCAGCCCTTCGTGCAGGACGAGCTGCCCATGGGCGCGGCGGTGCGGCGCAGCCTCGACCTGGTGGGCTACAGGCTGGGCGCCAACCTGCTGGCCTTCCTCAGCGCCAGCCTGGTCTTCGGGGCGGCGGCCCTGGCGGCCACCCTGGCGATCGGGCTCCTGGCGCCCCTGCCGGCCCTGTTCCTGCTCGGCGCCGAGTCGCCCGTGGCCAGGGCGATCACCGCCGCGGCCTGGGTGCTCGGGGTCGCCGCCGCCTCGCCCCTGTTGCCGATCTGGATGGCCCTGCTCTACAAACGCCGCCGGGCCGCCCGCGAGGGCGAGGAGCTGGCGGCCGGCATCGCCGCCCTGCGCGCCGAGGGCGCGCCGTTTGCGTGATCGCCCGATCATTGTTATCCTGGGGCAGATCCCCACAGCACAGGAGCGAGATAGCTTGGAGCGCGCGACGGTCGTCAAGGTGGGCGGCAACGAGCTGGACGACCCCGCCTTTCTGGCGGGCCTGAGTGCCGCGGTGGCCGCCTTCCCCGGCCCCCTGGTGCTCGTCCACGGCGGCGGCAAGGAGATCTCGGCCGCCCTCGACCGCGAGGGGCTGCCCGTGCAGTTCGTAGACGGCCTGCGGGTGACCTCGCCCGAGGCCATGGCCGTGATGCAGCGCGTCGTCTGCGGCACGATCAACAAGCGTGTCGTGGCCGGCCTGGTGGCAGCCGGCGCCCGCGCCCTCGGCCTCAGCGGGATCGACCTGGCCCTGCTGCGCTGCGCGCCCCACAGGCCCGGCGGCGCCGACCTCGGGCGCGTCGGCGTGGTCACGCACGTGGACGCCGGGGCGATCCGGGCGATGCTGGGCCAGGGCTGGCTGCCCGTCTTCGCCCCCGTGGCCCTCGGCGCCGACGACGGCCTCAGCTACAACGTGAACGCCGACATGGTCGCCCAGGCCATCGCCGCGGCCCTCGGCGGGGCCGAGCTGCTGTTCGTGAGCAATGTGCCAGGCGTGCTGCTCGACGGCCAGGTGGCCCCGCGGCTCGGCGCGGCGGCCGTCGAGGCCGCGATCGCCTCGGGCGCGATCGCCGGCGGGATGGTGCCCAAGGTGCGCGCCGCCCTCGAGGCCCTGGCCGCCGGCGCCGCCTCGGCCCGCATCACCAACCTCGCCGGCTTCGCCGCGGGCGGGACGCGCTTCCAATGAGCGCCCCCTACGACCCGGACATCCACTACGTCGCCGCCGGCGACATCTTCCGCGGGCTCGCCCCCCGTGACCGGGCCGAGGTCGAGCGCCTGATCAGCTACAACGTCTACCCGACCGGCCAGATCTTCCACTCGCCCAACGAGCTCGGCGAGCAGCTCTTCGTGCTGCGCTCGGGGCGCGTGCGCATCTACAAGCTCTCGCCCGAGGGCCGCGCCCTGACCCTGATGGTGCTCGAGCCCGTGACAATCTTCGGCGAGATGACCCTGGTCGGCCAGTGGCTCCACGACACCTTCGCCGAGTCCATGGCCGAGTGCGTGATCGGCGTGATCGGCCGCGACACCCTGCGCCGCATCCTGGAGCACTACCCCCAGGTCGCGATCGCCTTTATGGAGCTGATGGGCCAGCGCCTGCGCGCCATGGAGAACAAGCTGGCCGACATCGCCTTCAAGAGCGTGCCCCAGCGCCTCGCCAGCGTGCTGCTCAGCCTGGCGGGCGTGCCCCCGGGCCAGGGCCAGCCCGAGGTTCCGCCCAGCGTCGTGCGCTACACCCACCAGCAGCTCGCCGAGATGATCGGCTCGTACCGCGAGACGGTCACCAAGGCCATCGGCGAGCTACGCGAGGCCGGGGTGATCCGCATCGAGGACGACGCCATCGCCCTCACCGACCTGCCCCAGCTCCAGCGGCTCGCCAACAGGTAGCCGGCGCGCCCCTACCGGGGCCGCGAGCGGTAGCGCGCCACCAGCTGCCGGTAGTAGCCGTCAATGCCGCGCCGGCTCGCCTCGTAGAGCTCGCGCAGGTTCATGATCTTCACGTCTGGTGCCACCCGCCGCTTCTGGATGAACACCCACGACCAGAGCAGGCCCTGGGCGACGATCACGAACATCATGATGCCGAACATGATCCAGCCATCCATGGGGTGCCCTGCCTTTCTGCCGCTATGTCTTTGACATATGATACCGCGCTTTGTCGCCGAGCGCAACGCGGCGCGGGGCTGATCCATTATACACCGGCGCCGCGCCGGACCCCCGTGCTATAATCCGCTGATAGCGCAGCGACTGACACGGAGGCGACGATGCCCGAGCACGGTTTTGCGACCCGCGCCATCCACGCCGGCCAGGAGCCCGAGGCGACCACGGGCGCGGTGATCGTCCCGATCTATCAGACCAGCACCTTCGCCCAGGAGGGCGTGGGCGTCCACAAGGGCTACGACTACGCCCGCTCGGGGAACCCCACCCGCACGGCCCTCGAGACGGCCCTGGCGGCCCTCGAGGGCGGCAAGCACGGCGTCTGCTTCGCCTCGGGCCTCGCCGCCGAGACCACGGTGGCCCTGGCCCTGCTCAAGAGCGGCGACCACGTGCTCTGCGGCGACGACGTCTACGGCGGCACCTACAGGCTCTTCAAGCGCGTGCTCGAGGACAAGGGCATCGGCACCAGCTTCGTGGACACCCGCGACCCCGACCGCGTTGCCGCCGCCCTCACCCCGCAGACCCGCCTGATCTGGCTGGAGACCCCGACCAACCCGCTGCTCAAGCTGGCCGACATCAGGGCGATCGGCGAGGCCGGCCGCCGCCACGGCGCCATGACCGTCGTGGACAACACCTTCGCCTCCCCGGCCTGCCAGCGCCCCCTCGAGCTCGGCGCCGACATCGTGCTCCACTCGACCACCAAGTACCTCGGCGGCCACTCCGACGTGGTCGGCGGGGCCCTGATCGTCAACGACGACGCCGTCGCCGAGCGCCTGCGCTTCGTGCAGAACGCCGCCGGCGCCGTGCCCGGCCCCTTCGACTGCTGGCTGGTGCTGCGCGGGATCAAGACCTTGCAGCTGCGCATGCGCCAGCACGGCGAGAACGCCATGGCCGTGGCCCGCTTCCTCCAGGGCCACAGCGGCGTCGAGCAGGTGATCTACCCCGGCCTGCCCGAGCACCCCCAGCACGAGCTGGCCCGCCGCCAGATGCACGGCTTCAGCGGCATGGTCAGCTTCATCGCCGAGGGCGGCGAGCGGGCCGCCCACAAGATCGTCTCGCGCACCCGCCTCTTCACCCTGGCCGAGAGCCTCGGCGGCGTCGAGAGCCTGATCGAGGTGCCCGCCGCGATGACCCACGCCTCGGTCGCCGGCTCGACCCTCGAGGTGCCCGCCGGCCTCGTGCGCCTGTCCGTCGGCATCGAGGACGTTGACGACCTGCTCGCCGACCTGGAGCAGGCGCTGGATTGAAGGATGAGGGATGAGGGATGCAAGGATGAGGGACGCGGTCGGGCGCCGACGCCAGTCTTGCCCGTCCGGCGCCCTGCGTCCGCGTCCCCTTTGCCTATGAAGCGACTGAGCCTGCTCCTCGCCGCCGCCCTGCTCGCCGGGTGCGCGCCGCCCGTGGCCGTGGTGCCCACGCCCACCCCGCCGCTCACGGCCACGGCGACCGCCACGGCGACCGCCACGGCGACCACCACGCCCGCGGCCACGGCCACGCCCGCGGCCACGGCCACGCCCGCGGCCACGGCCACGCCCCTGGCGACCCCCACGCCTGTGGCGACGGCGACGGCGACGGTCACGTCCACGCCCGTGGCGACCTCTACGCCCGCGCCGGCGGCCGACGACGAGATTGGCGCGGCCCTGGCCCAGACCGGCGCGGCCGACAGCTACACGATGGACCTGCTCGTCACGGCCTCGGGCGCGGCCATCGGCGTCCCCGCCGGCGGCCAGGCCACCACCCTCGCCGCGCTCCAGGGCGCCTTCGCCGGCGACGACTTCGACTACACCTTCACCGGCGCGGCCACCGCCCTGATGACCGGCGACCCGGCCGGCGCCCTGCGCGCGATCAGGGCCGGCGGCGAGAGCTTTGTGCGCGGCCCCGTCCCGCTGCTCGGCGCCCGCGAGGAAGCCTGGTACCGGCTCGCGCCAGGGCAGGCCCTGCTGGTGGCGCCGCCGCTCAGCGCCGACAGCACCGCCGGCGCCCTGGCCCGCTCGGGCCCCGACTTCTCCGGCTTCGCCCCTGGCCCCGAGGAGCTGGCGGGCGGCCAGACGTGCCGCCGCTTCACCGGCGGCCGCGCGCCGACGATCGGCCTGCTCCAGAGCCTGGCCGCGAGCGGCCTGCCCGTCGAGGCCGACCCGGAGCAGATCGACCGGGCCTCTTCCGCCATCGTGGTGTGCGAGGACGGCTACCTGCACGCCCTCGACCTGGCCTACGCCGGCACGCGGGCGGGCGAGCGCCCGGCGCCCTACAGCTACGACCTGCGCCTGCGCCTGGCCGACTTCGACCGGCCCGCCACGATCGAGCCGCCCGAGGGCGCGCGCGAGATCCCGACGCCGACGCGCTAGAACGGTCGCCACAGCGGCCCGGCGCTCAGGGAGAGGCACAGGTGAGCCTGGAGCGCAACCTCTGGCCCCGCGCGCCCGTACCATGTCCAGGTCTCTGTGCTCATACGATCATTGGGAGGACTACAGACGTGCGCCACTTGATCCGCCTAGCCGCCGCAGCGGCCCTCCTGCTGCTGCTGGCGGCGCCGGCCCTCGCCCAGGGCCAGGTGCTCATCCGTGACCCTGGCGGGCGCCTCGACCAGGGGGCGGTCCGTGAAGCCGCCCGACCGTTGGTCAACAGGGGCGCCACGGTCGCGGTCTACGTCGTGGACAGCGGCGGCCCCGACGACCTGGTTGAGCGCCTCGTTGACGACGGGCTCGCCCGCGGCGACAGCGCCCTGCTCTCGAACGTGATCGCGATCTACGTCGCCTTCGCGCCCGAGAACTACAGCAACATCACCTTCGGCGACCAGTGGAGCGACGCCCTGGCCGTCAACGACAACTACGAGGTGATCCGCCGCGGCGACCTCAACCCCGGCCTCTCGGACGGCGACTTCACCCGCGGCGTCACCACGGCCCTGGACGCGATTGACGAGGCGATCGCGAGCCCGCCCGTGCCCGGCGGCGGCACCACGGTCAACTTCGACCCCACCCCGATCGTGCTCGGCGTCGGCGGCCTGGCCGCGGCCGGCGTAGGCGGCGTGGTCCTCGTGGGCCGCAGGCGCGCCGCCAGGGCTCGCGCCGACGCCCAGGGTCGCCTGAAGCAGGCCCGCGAGGCCGCAGGGGCCCTGATCGCCGACCTCGGGCGCCGCTTCCGCGACGCCGCCGAGAAGGCGAAGTTCGACAAGGTCTCCTACAGCGCCGACGACGTGACCCGCGTCCAGCGGCTCCAGCAGCAGGCCACGGGCGCCTTCGTCAAGGTGCAGGAGCAGTTCGACGACGTCGGCGAGCAGCTCAACCGCTACGAGAAGCCCACCAACGAGCAGCTGCTCCAGGCCGCCGGCGGCTACGACCAGGTGACGACCGGGGCCCAGGGGGTCTCCGAGCAGCTTGGCCAGGTGGAGGCCCTGCGGCGCCAGCTCGACGAGCAGGCGCGGCAGGCGCGGGAGGAGCTCGACCGCGCAAAAAAAGCCTAGCCGGCGCTGCCGACCGGCTCGCGGCCCTGGGAGAGGCGATCGCCGATCAGGCGGCGGCCCTCGCCCCGGCGCAGCGGCTGGTGGAGCGTGCGGAGGCGGCGATGGGCGTGTTTGACGCCCGCGAGGCCGCCACCCACGCCCGGGCAGCGTCGGAGACCGCACAGCAGATCGCCGAGGCCGCCGAGCGCTTCGGCCGCATCCAGTCCGGCATCGGCGCCGAGCGCGAGGCCGCCCAGGCCGTCACGGCCCAGGGCTACAGGCTCGACAACGCCGAGGCCGCCCTGGCCGAGAGCGAGGCCGCCCTCGGCGGCGCCGCCGACGCCCTCCAGACCTTCGGCCCCGCGGAGGCCGCGCCCCACCTCGACACGGCCCAGGCGCAGCTCGACCGGGGCGTCGCCTCCGGCAGCGGCGCCCCCGCCCTGCGCGCCGAGAACGAGCGGCGCCTGGCCGAGATCGAGGCCCGCGGCGACGAGGCCGCCGCCCTCATAGCCGAGGGCCGCCGCACCTTCGACATCGTGGACGAGTTCGCCGAGAGCACCTGGAGCGACATCAGGGGCAATGGCAGCGAGTCCCAGGCCGCCGCCGACCGCGCCCACCGCCACTGGGAGCTGGCCCGCCAGGGCAACACCATGGAGGAGCAGGCGTTCGTCGCCGCCAGCGAGAACCTGGACGCCGCCAGCCAGGAGCTCGACTACGTCGCCCAGCTGGTAGACGCGATCGTCACCCGGCTGCGGGACCTCGAGGCCGCCCGCGACGCCGCCCGCGGCCTGCTCGAGGAGGCCGAGCGCAGCCTGGTCGCCGGCCGCGAGTTCGTGGCCGCCAACGACCCCGACGTCGGCAAGGCCCCCGAGGCCCTGCTCGACCGGGCGGCCGAGCAGCTGGCCGTGGCCCAGGCACAGGTCGGCCAGGCCAAGCCCGACTGGCTCAGGCTCGCCGCCGCCGCCACCGAGGCCGACCGGCTCGCCGACGAGGCCCTGGCCGGCGCCCGCGGCGAGGCCGAGGCCATGGCCCACCTGCGCCACCAGGTCGAGAAGCTGCGCCCCCTGGTCGGCGGCGAGGTGAACAAGATCGCCAAGTTCGTCAACGTACGCGGCGCAGACATCAGGCCCGAAACCCTCGGCGTGGTCAGGGGCCTGGTCCAGCGCTTCGAGCAGGCCCAGGCCCTCGACAGGCGCGCCGCCGAGGTGGAGGAGGAGGCGCGGCGCAAGGCCCTGGAGGGCGCCCTGGCCGCCTTCAGCGCGCTCCAGGGCGAGACCCAGCAGGTCTACCAGGCGGCCTACGCCGACGCCCAGCGCCTCGAGCAGCTGCGCGGCGAGCTGAACGGCGAGCTGGCCGGCGCCCGCGCCGCCCTCGAGCAGGCCGAGTCGCTGCTGGCCCAGGCCGGGCGCAGGGCCCCGCGCGACGCGCGCCAGCGCCTAGCCCGCGCCAGGGCCAGCTTGGACCAGATCCGCCTGCCGATCACCGGCGAGGAGAACCTGCGGCGCACGATCGAGTCCGCCCGCGCCATCGCCCGCGAGGCCCGCGATGTGGCTAACGATATCCGCAGCCGCATCATGCGCCCGCCCGGCGGCGGCGTCGGCCCCGTGATCATCATGGGCGGCGGCGGCTGGGGCGGCAGCGGCAGCTGGAGCGGCGGGGGCGGCGGCGGCTCCAAGCCGAGCTGGGGCAGCTTCGGCGGCGGCGGGGGCAGCTT
>DAOLDO010000266.1:0-7815 GCA_035327325.1 Chloroflexaceae bacterium
CCTTCTTCGCCCCCGCGGGCCCCCTCGGCCGCCAGTTCCCCGGCTACGAGCCCCGCGACCCCCAGGTCGCCATGGCCCGCGCCGTCGCCGACGCCTTCAACACGGGCGACCAGGTCCTGATCGAGGCCGGCACCGGTACCGGAAAGAGTCTCGCCTACCTCACCCCCGCCGCCATGTTCGCCGCCCGCCGCGGCGAGCGCGTCGTCGTCTCCACCAATACGATCAACCTCCAGGACCAGCTCTACTTCAAGGATATTCCTGCTTTGCAGGAGATCATGGGAGGGGATGCGGGGGAACCAGGTTCCCCCGCATCCCCCCCCTTCACGGCCGCCCTGCTCAAGGGCCGCGGCAACTACCTCTGCCTGAAGCGCTACCACGAGCTGCGCCGCTCCGAGAGCCTGGCCCCCGAGGAGGTGCGCACCCTGCTCAAGGTGCAGCTCTGGATCCCGACCACCGCCAGCGGCGACAAGGCCGAGCTGCTGCTCATGGACCGCGAGAACGCGGCATGGTCGCGCCTCAACGTCACCCCCGACACCTGCACGGGCCCCCGCTGCCCCCACTTCCGCGAGTGCTTCTTCTTCCGGGCCAGGCGCGAGGCCGAGGCCGCCCACGTCCTCGTCGTCAACCACGCCCTGCTGATCGCCGACCTCGCCAGCCAGTCCAACGTGCTCCCCCCCTACGACCACCTGGTCGTGGACGAGGCCCACAACCTCGAGGACGTGGCCACCGACCAGCTCAGCTTCGCCGTGGACCAGGCCGCCCTGCTCAAGTTCCTCGACGACCTGTTCCAGAGCGGCGGCGTCCAGGTGGTGAGCGGCCTGCTCTCCGAGCTGCCCGCCTACCTGCGCGAGAGCGCCGCCGACCCCGCCGCCCGCGAGCGCGTCGAGCAGGCCGCCGAGCAGATCCGGCCCGCCCTGGCGCGCGCCCGCACCGCCGTCTACGACTGCTTCAACCGCCTCACCGGCTTTGTCGTCGGCGCGGTCAGCGAGAACCAGTACGACCCGCGCCTGCGCCTCACCCCGAAGGTGCGCGATCTGGAGACCTGGCACGAGATCCAGACGGTCTGGTCGAACCTGAGCGACATCCTCCAGGTGATCGGCGAGGGCCTGGCCCGCATCGAGGCCCAGCTGCGCGAGCTCGCCGGCGACGCCGTGCCCGGCTACGACGAGCTGATGCTGCGCGTCGAGTACCTGGCCCGCTTCGCCGTCGAGGTGCGGGTCAACACCGGCCACATCATCTTCGGCGACGAGGAGCGCATCGCCTGGCTCACCCTCGACCGCCAGCGCGACACCCTGACCCTCACCGCCGCCCCCCTCAGCGTCGCCGAGATCCTCCAGGCCCAGCTCTTCGCCCAGAAGCAGACCAGCGTGCTCGCCTCGGCCACCCTCACCGTCGAGGGCGGCTTCGGCTTCGTGAAGGGCAGGATCGGCCTGCCCGAGGCCGAGGAGCTGGTGCTCGAGTCGCCCTTCGACTACGAGCAGCAGGCCCTGGTCTTCATCCCCAATGACATCCCCGAGCCCAACCAGAAGGGCTACCAGCACGCCGTCGAGCAGGCCCTGGTCGAGCTCTGCCAGGCCACCGGCGGCCGCACCCTGGCCCTCTTCACCGCCAACAGCGCCCTCAGGCAGACCTACGCCGCCATCCAGGAGCCCCTCGAGGAGCACGAGATCGCCGTGCTCGGCCAGGGCATTGACGGCAGCCGCCGCACCCTGCTCGAGCGCTTCAAGGAGTTCCCGCGCACCGTGCTGCTCGGCACCAGCAGCTTCTGGGAGGGGGTGGACGTCGTCGGCGACGCCCTCTCGGTCCTGGTGATCGCCAAGCTGCCCTTCAGCGTGCCGACCGACCCGATCTACGCGGCCCGCAGCGAGCTGTTCGCCGACCCCTTCGGCGAGTTCTCGGTCCCCCAGAGCATCCTGCGCTTCAAGCAGGGCTTCGGGCGCCTGATCCGCAGCCGCGAGGACCGCGGCATTGTCGTGGTGCTCGACAGGCGCCTGCTCACCAAGAGGTACGGGCAGCAGTTCCTGGCCTCGCTGCCCAACACCAGGGTCCGCACCGGGCCCCTGCGCCAGCTGCCGCTCCTGGCCGCCCGCTTCCTGGTGTGATCAAAAGCCCAACCCCCCTTTCCCGGTCAGGGAGAGGGGGGCGCGGGGGTGAAGGCCAGCAGCGTCTAGTACCGGGCGCCCCGCCCGGGGCTGCCGCCGCGCATCTGGTCGAAGCAGTTGCTGCAGTAGACCGGCTTGGTGCCGCGGGGGACGAAGGGGACGGTCGTCTCCTGGCCGCAGTTGGCGCAGGTGGTCTTGTAGGTCACGCGCTCGCGGGGGCCGGCGGACGAGCCGCGGGGGCCGTCACCGTACTCGCGGGGGGCGCCCGAGCCCATCGCCTGCTTGCGGGCCTGCCGGCAGGACGGGCAGCGCGTCGGCTCGTTCACAAAGCCCTTCGAGGCGTAGAACTCCTGCTCGCCGGCCGTGAACACGAAGTCCATCCCACAGTCCCGACACGTGATCGTCTTGTCCGCGAAGCTCATGGATCCCGCTCCTTGAAGCCTTGGGTCTGCTGCCGAGGGTTGGTCCGCGCCTGAGGAGCGAGGAGAGACTCCGTTCCCGTCCCGGGTTTGGGGTGCCAGGGGGCCCTGAGATCTACCGCCGTCCCACGCCGTCCCATTGGACTCTATTATACGGTCTTTTTACAAGCACGCAATACCCTTCGTGCTTTTTTTCGGCTCTCTGACGCCAAATTGGGAACGTTCCCACCGAAAAACAGGTAGACCCTCCGCGATGGAGGGCCTACCTGGCACGGTTCTTGCCGTAAAGGGCAGATTTGCCCGGCCGCTACGAGAGCTCCACGGCCACCCAGGCACGCACGCCCTGGCGCTCCTCGGGCTCGGCCAGGCGCAGCTGCTGGGGCTCGTGCTCGCGCTGGGTGCGGGCCGCCGCGCTCACGAACTCGCGGAAGAGCGGGTGGGGCTGGTTCGGCCGCGAGAGGAACTCGGGGTGGAACTGGCTGGCCACGAACCAGGGGTGGTCGCGCAGCTCGACGATCTCGACCAGGCGGCCGTCGGGCGAGTGGCCGCTGATCACGAAGCCGGCCTCCTCGAGCACGCCGCGGTACTTGTTGTTGAACTCGAAGCGGTGGCGGTGGCGCTCGTTCACCTGGTCAACCCCGTAGGCGGCGTGGGCCCTGGTGCCCGGCACCAGCGTGCAGGGGTAGAGGCCAAGACGCATCGTGCCACCCTTCTCGGTGATGTCGCGCTGGTCGGGCATCAGGTCAATCACCGGGTGGGGCGAGTGGGGCACGAACTCGGTGCTGTTCACCTCGCCCGTGCCGAGCACGTGGCGGGCGAAGGCGATCGTGGCACACTGCATGCCCAGGCAGAGGCCCAGGTAGGGAATGTTGTTGCGCCGCGCGTAGTCGGCCGCCATGATCTTGCCCTCGACGCCGCGGTCGCCGAAGCCGCCCGGCACGACGATGCCGTAGACCTTGGCCAGCAGCCGGTCGGGGCCCTCGCGCTCGACCTGCTCGGCGGGCACCCAGTGGAGGTCGAGGTCGAGCTCCTGGTGCAGCCCCGCGTGGCGCAGGGCCTCGACCACGCTGATGTAGGCATCCTTTAGCTCGACATACTTGCCGACCAGGGCGATCGGGATCACCCGCTTGGGCTTGCGGATCAGGCTGACCAGGCCCTGCCAGGCCGCCAGGTCGGGCGCGACGCAGCTCAGGTCGAGCTTGTCGCACAGATAGTCGCCGAGGCCGGCCTCCTCGAGCACCAGGGGCACCTCGTAGATCGAGTCGACCGTCTGCACGGGGATGACCGCGCGCGAGTCGACGTCGGCGAAGAAGGCCACCTTGTCGCGGATCTCCTCGGTGATCGCATAGTCGGCGCGGCACAGGATGACGTCGGCGGTGATGCCGACGTTGCGCAGGGCCATGACCGAGTGCTGGGTCGGCTTGGTCTTCAGCTCGCCGGTCGAGCCGATGTGGGGCAGCAGGGTGACGTGGATATAGAGCACGTTGTCGCGGCCGACATCCTTGCGCATCTGGCGGATCGCCTCGAGGAAGGGCAGGCTCTCGATATCGCCCACGGTGCCGCCGATCTCCACAATCACCACGTCGGCGTTGCTCTGCTTGCCGACCGCGGCGATGCGGGCCTTGATCTCGTCGGTGATGTGGGGAATAACCTGGATGGTGCCGCCCAGGTAGTCGCCGCGGCGCTCCTTGGCGATCACCGACGAATAGATCTGGCCGGTGGTGACGTTGCTCAGCCGGGTCAGGTTCTCGTCAATGAAGCGCTCGTAGTGGCCCAGGTCGAGGTCGGTCTCGGCGCCGTCCTCGGTGACGAAGACCTCGCCGTGCTGGTAGGGCGACATGGTGCCGGGGTCAACGTTGAGGTAGGGGTCGAGCTTGAGGATCGAGACGCGCAGCCCGCGGCTCTTGAGCAGCCTGCCGATCGAGGCCACGCCGATCCCCTTGCCCACCGAGGAGACAACACCACCGGTTACAAAGATGTACTTGGACATGCTCTCCCTTCTCCTTGTCTTGCTGCCTGAGTCCGACCCCGGCTGTGTGATCCTCGGCGTCGCCGCCGCCGGCCTGCGACACTACAGACCGTAGGCCAAAAATAAGTGGGTCGGTCAACCATAGGGTTGCACCGACCCATCTGCGCGTTCGCGGCTCGTGTTCCTGTTCCCATATCGCGCTCACTGACCGCTCGTGCCAGCCAGGATGCCGCTTCGTCGTTGCTCATCCCACCATACCAGACGCGCGGGCGCCTGTCATTGTTGCCATCTGCGTGCAAAATGTGGGCCGCGAGCGCCGTGACCAGGGGCGCCGCGTCACACATACAAACGAGCCCCGCCCCGCCTTTTTCATTTCGTTCACAAGGGCCGCCCGCTCTCAGCCACTTGTCAGCAAAGACGGCCGCCCGATCGCGTGGGTCACTCTCACACGTTCACCGGCCTGAGCACGACCGTGCGAGTCTCCTCGTTGTCGCCGGGCAGGTTGGCCGCGGTGAGGCTGAGCTTCTCCTCGGCGACAACCTCCTTCATGCCGAGCTCCTGGGTGAAGCGCTCGAGGGGGGCGAGGGGCTGATCAAACGACATCTGGGCGGTGGCGTAGTGCATGGGCACGACGATGCGCGGCTCGAGCTGGCTGATCACATTGATCGCCTCGGCGGGGCCGATCGTCTCGCCCCCGCCGACGGGCACGAAGAGCACGTCCACGTTGCCGATCGCCTCGACCTGGGCCTGGCTCAGCTCGTGGCCGAGGTCGCCGAGGTGGCAGAAGACCACGTCATCCAGGTGCATGACGTAAACGGTGTTGAAGCCGAGCTCGGCGCCCTTGGCCTTGTCGTGGTAGGTGCGCACGGCGGTGATCAGGATGCCGCCCACCTCGTACTCGCCGGGGGCCTCGACGACGAAGAGCTTCTCGCGCAGGGGCTTGACCTGGGCAACGTTGTTGTGGTCGGGGTGGCTGTGGCTGACGGTGACGATGTGGGCCGTGGGCCGGCCGAGGTCGAGGCCGGTCGAGCGGCCGTAGGGGTCGCAGATCACGACGCCGTCGCGCCCGCGCAGGCGGAAGCAGGCGTGGCCGAGGTACTGAACGTCGGGCATAGGTACTCCTCACATGACCAAAGACGAAGGACCAAGGACCAAAGCTACAGGAAGCCCGCTGCTGCCACGAGAAGAGCTTTGTCGCTCAGGCACCATTGGTCTCTGGTCCTTGGTCTTTGGTCGCCTGTAGCTCGCTCCAGAGTATAGCAAGAATTGGGCGGATCACGTCGAGGCTGAAGCCGCGGCGCTGGAGCAGGCCGCCGAGGCGGCGCTGGAAGCTGGCGCGGTCGGGGCTGTCGGCGTAGCGGCGCAGGGCGGCGCGGGCCACCTGCTCGGCGCGCTCGCGCTCGGCGTCGGGGGGGGCTTCGGCGTCGGCCTCGGCGAGGGCCTGCTCGATCGTGTCGCGGGCCACGCCCTTGCGGCGCAGCTCGTCGCGCAGGGCCAGGCGGCCGCGGGGGCGGCCGGACTGGCGGCTCTCGACCCAGTAGCGGCTGAAGGCGGCGTCGTCGAGCAGGCCCAGCTCGCCCAGGCGCTCGACAGCCTGCTCGACGGCCTCGGGGGGAAACTGCTTGCGGCGCAGGCGCTGGCGGAGCTCGGCGGCGGAGCGGGGGCGGGCGTCGAGCAGGCGGCCGGCGGCGAGCATGGCCTTCTCGGCCTGGGCGGCGGCCTCGAGGCGGGCCCAGCCGGCCTCGTCGAGCTCCTTGCCGACGAACAGGCCCTCGCGGGCCAGGGTCGTCAGGCTGATGCCGAGGGCGAAGGCGCCTTCGACGAAGAGGTTGACACGCTGGCTATCGTGGGCCTGGGCCGCGATCGCGGTGATCTTGCCGGTCGGCATGGGCTTCAAACAGGGGCGCGGGGAGGGCCGGCCCTCCCCGCACAGTCCAGCCTCCTGGGTTGCGCGCGGGGGCGCTACTCCTCGAACAGGCCGTCCTCGTCGTCCTCCTCGGCGCCGGCGGGGACGGGCGCGACGGCGGTGGGGTTGGTGAGGGCCTGGGCCTTGATCAGGCGCTCGATCTCGTCGGTGAGGGCGGGGTTGTCCTTCAGGAACTCGCGCACATTCTCGCGGCCCTGGCCGAGGCGGTCCTCGCCCAGGTAGAACCAGGCCCCGCTCTTGCGGATAATGTTCATCTCGACGCCCACGTCGAGGATGTTGCCCTCGCGGGAGATGCCCTCGTTGGCGAGGATGTCGAACTCGGCCTGGCGGAAGGGCGGGGCGACCTTGTTCTTGATCACCTTGACCCTGGCCCGCGAGCCGATGGCCTCCTGGCCGTTCTTCAGCGTCTCGATGCGACGGATGTCGAGGCGCACCGAGGCGTAGAACTTCAGGGCCTGGCCGCCCGTGGTCGTCTCGGGGGAGCCGAACATCACGCCGATCTTCATGCGCAGCTGGTTGAGGAAGATCACGACCGTGCGGCTCTTGTTGATCGCGCCGGAGAGCTTGCGCAGGGCCTGGCTCATCAGGCGGGCCTGGAGGCCGGGCAGGCTGTCGCCCATATCGCCTTCGATCTCGGCCCGGGGCACCAGGGCCGCCACCGAGTCGATCACGATCACGTCTATGGCGTTCGAGCGCACCAGCGTCTCGCAGATCTCGAGGGCCTGCTCGCCCGTGTCGGGCTGCGAGACCAGCAGGTCCTTGATGTTCACGCCGCAGCGCTCGGCGTAGATCGGGTCGAAGGCGTGCTCGGCGTCAATGAACGCGCAGACCCCGCCAAGCTTCTGGGCCTCGGCCACGATATGCTGGGCCAGGGTCGTCTTGCCGCTGCTCTCGGGGCCGAAGATCTCGATCACCCGGCCGCGCGGCAGCCCGCCCACGCCGAGGGCGATGTCGAGGGCGGTGGCGCCTGTCGGGATCACCTCGATGGCGAGCTTCGCGCTCGCCTCGCCCATCTTCATGATCGAGCCCTTGCCGAACTTGCGGTCGATCTGGCTCATCGCCGCGGCCAGGGCCTTCTCCTTCTCGGGCGAGATTGCCATCGCGGGCGCTCCTCCGTTCTGCGTACTCACTCGTGCTTCTCCTTGCTTACTCTACTATAGGGGAGGTGCCCTGTCAACGCGCGACAGGCCCGCTCACGCGGCCCAGTATAGCACATCCGTGCCGAACGCACAAGTGTTTTTCTGCCGCGTCCCATCGCGGAAAAACCCCTCTCATAAAGATGTACCGCGCGCCCCGCGCGGAGGATTCGGCCCGGCCGGGGGCGAAGCCGTGGTATAGTGCATGCTGAACGAGAGGAGCAGCCTGTGATCAAGCGCGTCGCGCCCCGCCCAGGCCAGG
>DAOLDO010000267.1:0-3112 GCA_035327325.1 Chloroflexaceae bacterium
GGCGGGCGATGTCGGCGCCGATCAGCGCGTGGGGGCCCTGGACCTCGTGGTCCACGGCCTTGCCGATGTCGTGGAGCAGGGCGGCCGTCTTGGCGACGTTGATGTTGCCGCCGAGCTCGGCGGCCATGTGGGCGGCGAGCAGCGAGCACTCCAGCGAGTGCTGGAGCACGTTCTGGCCGTAGCTGGTGCGGTACTTCAGCCGCCCCAGCAGCTTGATCAGGTCCGGGTGCAGGCCCTGCACGTTGGCCTCGTAGGCCACGCGCTCGCCCTCCTCGCGCATCACCGCCTCGATCTCGAGCTGGGTCTTCTGCACCACCTCCTCGATCCGCGAGGGGTGGATCCGTCCGTCCTTCAGGAGCTTGATCAGGGCGACCCGGGCCACCTCGCGGCGCACGGGGTCGTGGCACGAGAGGGTGACGGCCTCGGGGGTGTCGTCCACGATAATATCGACACCGGTGAACTGCTCGAAGGCCCTGATGTTGCGGCCCTCGCGGCCGATGATCCGGCCCTTGAGCTCCTCGCTCGGCAGGTTCACCGTAGAGACGGTGATCTCGGCCACATAGTCGCTGGCGGCCCGCTGGACGGCGAGCCCGATGATCTTGCGCGCCGTCTTCTCGGCCTCCTCCCTGGTCTGCTGCTCGATCTCGCGGATACGCCGGGCCGCATCGTCGCGGGTCTCGCGCTCGACCTGGGCCAGGATGATCTCGCGAGCCTCGTCGCGGCTCAGCTGCGAGATCCGCTCCAGCTCGACCACCTGCGTGCCCTTGAGGCGCTCGGCCTCCTGGTGCAGCTGCTCGATCTGGCGCTCGCGGGTCTGGAGCTGGCGGTCCCTGCGCTCCAGGCCCTCCAGCTTGCGGTCGAGATTCTCCTCCTTGCGCTGCAGGCGCTCCTCCTGCTTCTGCAGGCCCTGACGCGATTCCCGCAGCTCGGCCTCGGCGTCGTTGCGGACGCGCAGGGCCTCGTCCTTGGCCTGCAGCAGGATCTCCTTCTGCTGGGAGCGGGCCTCCTCGAGCAGGAGCCGGGCCTCGGCCGCCTTCTGCTGGGCCATGGAGTTGACGCCGTTGTTGACCCACATGATGCCCACGCCCACGCCGGCGGCCAGGCCGACTACCAGGGCCAGCGCGGCCCAGAGTAGCTCTATCACAGTAGCCTCCTATGCGGTTGTTAAGGTGCACTAAGCGAAGCGTCACCCTGGGGGGTGAGCCCCGTCGTGCAGATGAAGGCCAGATTGGGAATTATGCTCCGTAAGTATGCTAATAATACTGACGGCGACTCGCGCTGTCAAGAAATCCCTTTGCATCACAGGGAAGAACAACCCGCCGGGGGGCTGTTGCCCCTCGAAAAGCCTTCTGGTATAATCGCCCGCAGCCGCAGCGGTGCGACACAGGATCGTACTGCCCGGGCCGATCGCACCACGCCGTGCCCCTCGCCCGCGGCCCCCGCGCCCACCGGCGCGGCGACAGGCTCTCGTAGGAGGCTTCACAGATGTTCCGGACACCCTGGCGGGCCGCGTCGCTCGCCGCCCTGCTCGGCGCGGCCCTGGTGCTCCTGGCCACGTGCGCCGGGCAAGGGGGCGCCCCCGGCTCGCCGCTCTATGTTCAGCAGGTGACGAGCAACCCCCAGAGCTACAACGGCAGGCCGATCACCGTGGACGGGGCCTACCTCTGGCGCCCCGGCGACCCGACGGTCTCGGTCCTCGCCCTCGGGGTGAGCACCCTCGACAACGGGCTCGACGCTCAGCCCCTCGGCGACACGATCTGGCTCGAGAACTTCCCCGCCGAGGTGACCGAGTCCCTCCACCGCCCCGGCGACGCCGTCTACGGCTTCGTCCGGGTCGAGGGCAGCTTCAGCTCGGGCGGCGGCTTCGGCCCCGGCGGCTCGTACCAGCACCAGCTCGTCGTCACCCGCGCCGAGCCGATCGAGCAGGTCCGCCGGGTCGAGAACCGCGTCGAGGACCGGGCCCTCGGCGACGGCAAGGTGAGCTTCTTCGAGCTCCAGCGTAACCCCGAGCAGTTCAACGGCCAGACGGTCACCACCCAGGGCTACTACTTCTGGAACTCGGTGATCTACGTGCTCGCCGAGGGTGTGAGCACCGAGGAGGACGGCGCCAGCCCCCAGCCCCTCGGCACCCCGATCTGGATGGAGGGCTTCCCGCCCGACCAGTCGGCCCAGCTCAACGTCGGCCCGAACAACAGCTACGTCTGGGGCCCCGTCGAGGTCACGGGCACCTTCCAGACCGGCGGCGGCTTCGGCAAGGACGGCGCCTACCAGAGCCTGTTCACCGTCGAGTCGGCCACGCCACTGCCGTAGCCCGCCCGGCCCCGAGAGTCCAAGGGAGGGCCCGCGCCCTCCCTTGCGCAGTTTCTGCGGGTGTGTCGCGGAGCGATCGATGTACTACTTCATCGAGCCGATGACGGAGGACGACATCCCCTACGTCCAGGCGATCGAGAGCCAGAGCTTCACCACCCCCTGGTCGGCCAGCACCTACCGCCGCGAGATCCGCAACACCCAGAGCTGCCGCTACATCGTCGCCCGCGCCAGCGCCGCCCCGCTGCCCTCGGCCCCCCGCTCCGCCGGCGCCCTGCCCCGCCGCCCCGGCCTCCTCGGCCAGTTGCTCGGGGCCTTCTTCTCCCAGCCCGGCGCCGCCCCCAGCGATACGCCAATCGTCGGCTACGGCGGCGTCTGGCTCACCGTGGACGACGCCCACATCACCACGATCGCGGTCAACCCGGCCCAGCGCGGCCGCGGCGTCGGCGAGCTGCTGCTCAACGCCCTCTTCGACCACGCCTACGAGCTCGGCGCCCGCCAGATCACGCTCGAGGTGCGCGTCAGCAACACCACCGCCCAGCGCCTCTACCTCAAGTACGGCTTCCAGCCCGCCGGCACCCGCACCCGCTACTACACCGACAACGGCGAGGACGCGCTGATCATGTGGACCGAGCCGATCGATACGCCCGAGTTCAAGGCGCGGCTCTCCGAGCTCAGGCGCCAGCTCTTCGCGCGCCTCCAGCGCGAGGCGTAGGGACGGCCGGGCCGCTCCCGCGAGCGCAGCGAGCAGGGGGCGCCCCTGCCACCCCTGTTTGCTGTGGGGGGCCCTGGCCCCCCACGCCCC
>DAOLDO010000267.1:3212-7814 GCA_035327325.1 Chloroflexaceae bacterium
GGGGGCGCCCCTGCCACCCCTGTTTGCTGTGGGGGGCCCTGGCCCCCCACGCCCCCCGCGAAGGGGCTGCGCCCCTTTCGAAACCCCGAAAAGCGCTGGCCCTGCCGGCCCACATTGCTCTGCGGTCATGCCCCGTGGGCGCTGCCGTTCAGGGCCCCTGGCGCGCCCACGCGCCCTGGCCGGCCCAGCTATGCCGGCGCCCCAGGGAAGGGTGCCAGCCGGTCCCGCTCCAACCCGCGCCGGGCCGTACCAGGGCGGCACACAGCTCTGGGGCGCCGGGACGGTGGGGCCGGCCAGGCCAATCGGCGGCGCCGGGCCCGCCCGACGGCAGCGCCCAGGCGGCATGACAACGGGCCGCCGGCACAGCAGAGCTAGCGCCCTTGGGGGTCCCGGGGGCTCGCCCCCGGGCGCGGGTGGGTGTGGGAGGGCCCGCGGCGGCCCTCCCACAAAGCAAGGGGTTGGCAGGGCCCGGCCCTGCTCGCTGCGCTCGCCCAAGCGCCACCCCCGCTCGCTCCGCTCGCAGCGGCCGCCCTAGCGGCCAAGCACCTCGCGCAGCGTCGGGTAGAGCGGGCTCTCGCGCAGGGCCGCCGCGTCAATCTCGCCGGCGTAGACCTGGTCGGCCAGGTCGCGGTGGAGGGCGGCGACCCGCTCGCGGCCGGCGACGCGGTCGCGGAAGGCGGCGTGCTTGAGCAGCAGGGCCGCCTCGTTGCGCGGGGCGAGCTTGCCGGCGAACAGCCTGTGGGGCGCCCGCGGCTCGAGGCCCAGCCCGTCGCAGCGGGTGAGCATCGCCTCGTCGCGCTCCTGCCGGTAGAGGCCCTGCACCACCTGGCCGCCCCGGTAGATGTCCCGGTAGTAGCTGGCCGGGTACGAGCCGAGGCGGGCCAGGATCTCGTTGATCCGCACCCTGTGGCGCTCGTTGGGGATGTGCAGGTAGTCCCAGACCACGAAGTCCACCCCGGCCTCGGCGCAGGCGCGCAGCAGGCCCCGCAGCGAGCCGTCGGTGTCGTTGACGTAGGGCATGATCGGCACGATCGCCACGCCCACGGGGATGCCGGCCCGCTTGAGGTCGGCCAGCATCTGCAGGCGCATGGCGGGGGGCGGGGCCTTGCCCTCGAGCCGCTCGGCCACGTGCGGGTCGGCGGTGAGCAGCGTGGTCATCACCACGGCCAGGCTCTGCTCGTTGATGCGCTGAAGCAGCGGCAGGTCCTCGAGCACGGCGGCGCTCTTGGTCTGGACCAGGGTGGGCTGGCCGCGGTCGGCCAGGGCCTGCAGGGTCTGCCTGGTCAGCCGGTAGGTCTGCTCGGCGGGCTGGTAGGGGTCGCTCAGGGCGGTGATCGCCACGAGGTCGCCGCGGTCCACCGCCTCGAGCTCGGCGGCGAGGCGCTGGGGCAGGTCGAGGGGGACGCGCACGCTCTCGTTGAGCGGCCGCTCGCTGAACAGCCAGCTGTCGCAGTAGGGGCAGCCGATCTCGCAGCCGGTGTAGACGCTGAGCGTGTAGCTGGAGAGGAAGAACTCGTTGATCGTCGGCCGCCGGGCGCTGAGGGCCGGCCGGTCGCTCAGAAAGTCGCGCAGGTACTGGGCCATAGAACTGCCTCGCCGCTACGCCCCCTGGCGGGCCAGCGCGAGCTCGCGCACGAGCTCGGCGTGGATCAGGCCGTTGGAGGCCACCAGGCGGGGCTCGCCGGGGCGCCAGGGCTGGCCCTGCCAGCCGGTGACCGTGCCGCCCGCCTCGCGCACGATCAGAGCGCCCGCCGCCACGTCCCACGGGCTGAGCCCCAGCTCCCAGTGGGCGTCGCTGCGGCCCGCGGCGACGGCGCACAGGTCGAGGGCGGCAGAGCCGGGGCGCCGCACGTCCTGGCACTTCATCAGCAGGTGGTCGTGCTCGCGCAGGTTGTTGTCGGGCTCGCTGAAGCGGTTGTAGGGGAAGCCCGTGGTCAGCAGCGAGCGGGCCAGGGTCGCGGTGGGCGAGACGCGCATGGGCCGGCCGTTGAGGCGGGCCCCGCCGCCCCGCTCGGCGGCGAACAGCTCGTCGCGGCAGGGGTCGTAGACCACGCCGAGCAGCGGCTCGCCGCGGCGCAGCAGGCCGAGCGAGACGCAGAAGACGGGGTTGCCGTGGAGGTAGTTGAGCGTGCCGTCGAGGGGGTCAATCAGCCACTCGTACTCGCTGGCGCCCGCCGTGGCGCCGCCCTCCTCGGCGAGGATGGCGTGGTCGGGGAAATCGGCGGCGATGGCGCCGACGATCAGGGCCTCGCTGGCCTTGTCGGCGTCGGTCACCACGTCGGCGTGGCCCTTGGACTCGACGCTGCGCTCCTGGGCGAGCCCGGCGCGCAGCACCGAGCCCGCCCGCAGAGCAAGCTCGATCGCGAAGTTCAGCATGGGGAGGCTCGGCCGCCCGCGGCGGCCGCCATAGGCTTCGGCGCAGACGGGCGCCATTGTACCAGCAGACGGGCCCGGCGCAAAGCCGGGATCTTGCGCCGCGCGCGCATCGGCGCTACAATCCGCGCTGCCGATGGGCCAGGTGCGGGGCTCGCCCACAGCCCGCGGCCCTTCATCCCTCATCCCTCATCCCTTCACAATGGTCGCCGTCGTCATCGTCAGCTACAACACGGCCGGCCTGCTCCGCAACTGCCTCGCCTCGCTGGCCGGCTGCCGGCTGCCCCTGCGCGTCGTGGTGGTTGACAACGGCTCGCGCGACGGCAGCCCGGCCATGGTGCGGGCCGAGTTCCCCGCCGCCAGGCTGGTCGAAGCAGGCTACAACGCCGGGTTCGCCGGCGGCACGCGCATCGGCCTGGCCGCGCTTGAGGGGTCGGGGGCCGCGCCCTACGAGTACCTGCTGGTGCTGAACCCCGACACCGTGGTGCACCCGGGGGCGGTCGAGGCCATGGCCGCCTTCCTCGCCGCCCACCCGCGGGTGGGGCTGGTGGGGCCGCGCCTGCTCAACCCCGACGGCAGCCCGCAGCCGGCGGCCTTCCGTTTCCCCACCCTGGCCATGGCCGCTCTCGACCTTTTCCCGCCCGGCGAGGTGCTGCCCGGGCGGCTCTACGGGTCGTGGTGGCACGGGCGCTACCCGCAGGACGGCGGGGACGCGCCGTTTCCGATCGACCACCCGCTCGGGGCTTGCATGCTGGTGCGCCGCGAGGTGCTGGCGACGGTCGGCCCGATGGACGAGCGCTACTTTATGTACAGCGAGGAGGTCGCCTGGTGCTGGCGCATCAGGCGGGCCGGCTGGGCGATCTGGCAGGTGCCGGCGGCGACGGTGACCCACGTGGGCGGCGCCTCGACGCGGCAGTTCCGCCACGCGATGCTGGTGGCCCTCTGGCGCAGCCGCGACCAGTTCGCCGCCGAGCGCGGCCCCGCCTGGCGCGTCGTGGCCCACCGGGCGCTCGTGGGCGCCGGCATGCTGCGCCTCACCCTCGCCGCGTGGCGCGCCTATGCGGCGGGGGAGCTCGAGCGCGACGAGCTGCGGGCCCGGCTGTGGGCCTACGGCCAGATCGTCAGGGGTCACGAGTAGGCCCACGCATGCGCGAATGACGATCGCGCCATGAGCGCAGCTGCCGGGCCGGCCCCACATTCGTGCCTTCGCGGCCACGACAGCCATTCGCGGTTCGCCTTGCACAGACGGGCGGCCAATGCTATAGTAGCAGCAAATACGACGGCGCCCGGCCAGATGGCGGTCACCCGTGGCGCCGACGAAGGATTGCGACTCGGACGAGACTAAGCGTAGCAGAGGTGGCCGCAGGAGATTTCCCGGCGCCAGATCCTCCGGATCGGCCCTGACCCCCGGTGACGACCACCGCCCCCACGCGACGACTGGCGGCATTGGGCCGCCCCCCAGCCAGGATAGTCATCGCGCGGCCCGGATGGTCCCCACTGCAGCGAAGCGGCCCTCCAGCCCTTCGTCCCCAGGGCGGCTCCCCCACTGGCCCCGAAGTATCTCCCCACGCCCCTCGACCCACCCAACAACAGGAGCAGATCGACAACCAATGTACGAGCAGAGGCGACCTGACGTCGCGGTCTTTATCGACTTCGAGAACGTCTATGTGAGCGTGCGCGACAAGCTCAACGCCAACCCGAACTTCGAAGCGATCATGGACCGCTGTAGTGACCTCGGACGTGTCGTGATCTCGCGCGCCTACGCCGACTGGTACCGCTACCCGCGGGTCACAAGCGCGCTTTACGCCAACGCGATCGAGCCGATCTACGTGGCCACCTACTACTACGACAAGGACGTGGGGCGGACCGGCAGGGCGATCAAGAACAGCGTTGATATGAACCTTTGTATTGACGCGATGAAGACCCTGTTCACCAACCCGAACATCGGTCGCTTCGTCCTGGTGACGGGCGACCGCGACTTCATCCCCCTGGTGAACAGCATCAGGCAGCAGGGCAAAGAGGTCTACATCATCGGCATCGGCGGGGCCGCCAGCACCCACCTCGCCCAGAGCGCCGACGAGTTCGTCTTCTACGAGCAGCTGGTCGGCAAGCAGCCCGGCGGCTCGGCCGCGGCCACGGCGATCGCCAACAGGGCCACCGAGCTGAACCGCGGCCTCGAGCCCGCCACCGAGGCCCCGCCCCAGCCCCGCGAGCGCGAGGCCCCCCCCC
>DAOLDO010000268.1:0-7784 GCA_035327325.1 Chloroflexaceae bacterium
CCGCCGAGCACGGCGGGGTGGCCGACCCCGTGCTCACGCTGTCGCTGGTCGCTGAGAACGGCCTGGGCCAGCGCTCGGCGACCCCCGCCACGGCCACGGCCACCAACGCCGCCCCGCCGGCGACGGGCATTGCCGTGTTCACCGGCTTCTCCCAGGTCGGCCTCACCATCACGCCCTCGGCGGCGCTCGACATCCTCGACTATCGCGTCCGGGTCTACCGCGAGACCGTGCTGGTCAGGACGCTGTATTTCGCGGACACGCGCCCGACCTACGCCGTCGAGGATGGCGACGGCACCTACACGTTCGACGTGGCCGCCCGCGACGTCTTCGGGCAGCTCGGCCCGGCCTCAGGCCAAACGAGCGGGGTCGACGTGACCGACCTTGCCGGGTTTGTCACCGAGCTCCGGGAGGACGCCATGTACTCCGACAGCCTCGGCACCGCGCCGGCCACGCTCAAGGCCATCCTCGCCGACAACGTGCTCTAGGGACACCTATGGCCTACCGCAGCTCCACCACCAACACCGGCTCGGGCACCTCGGCCGTCGGCAACCGCCCGACCGGCACGGCGTCGGGTGACGTGCTGGTCGCCTACGTCGCCACCAGCGGCACGGGCGAGGTGCCCACGCCGAGCGGCTGGACCTTGATCAGCCGGGTCAACGCCGACGCTCCGGCCGCGGGGCTCTTCTACCGGGTCGCCGACGGCTCCGAACCGTCAACCTGGACCTGGACCCTGCCGGGCTACGCCGACTGGGTTATTCAGATTTCGGCCTACACCGGGCGCAATACGAGCAGCCCGATCCTCGCCCAGTCGGCGAGCTGGACGCGGGCCTACGGCACCACGGCCACGGCCAGCGTCACCACGGCGGCCACGAGTGATCTCGTGTTCGTGGCGTGTGTCCCGAACCAGACCGGCGGCTACAGCTGGTCGAGCGGGTTCACCGAGCGCCAGGACCAGCAGGGCTACTACATGCTCGCCGGCCTGGCCGATAACGCCGGCGCCGCCGCGGGCACCTACAACGCCACCGCCACCGCCACCGCCCCGGCGCAGTGGCAGCGCGGCTTCCTGGTCGCCCTGACCGCCGCGGGCGGCTCGCCGCCCGGCCAGGTGACGGGCCTCTCGGCCACGACGGCATCGAGCAGCCAGATCAACCTGAGCTGGTCCGCGCCGGCAGGCGCCGACAGCTACAAAATCGAGCGCTCGCCGACGGGATCGGGCTCGTGGACGGAGCTGGTCGCGGGGCACACCTCGACCAGCTACAGCTCGACCGGCCTCACGGCGTCCACGACCTACTACTACCGCGTGCGGGCCACTAACGCCAACGGCGACGGCGCCTACTCGACCACGGCGAGTGCCACGACCAGCAGCGGCGGCAGCCCCCCGGCGACGCCCACGGGGGTGAGTGCGTCGGTCCTCTCGGCGTCGAGCATCCGCGTGAGCTGGAGCGCCAGCGCGGGCGCGACGAGCTACCTCGTCGAGCGCAGCCCCACGGGCTCCGGCTCCTGGTCAACGGTGGCGGCGGCGCACAGCGCGAGCCCGTTCGATGACTCCGGCCTCTCGCCGTCAACGACCTACTACTACCGCGTCTCGGCGACCAACGCCAACGGCACCTCGTCGCCGTCGAGCGTGGTCAACGCGACCACGACGGCCGCGGGCTCGGCGCAGAGCTACGCCGCGTCGAGCTCCTGGCGCTGGATACAGGTCGAGTGGCCGACGCTCACCCGCCACCGGCAGACCACCATGAGTGTCACGGCGGCGGGCGGCACCACGGTGTTCTACCTGGCCACGTCGAAAGACGGCATCACCTGGTCGCACTTCAGCGGGCCGGTGACGAACGGGCGCGTGCTGACCGCCGTGGCCTCGCAGGCCGCCGCCGAGAGTGCAGCACCGAACATCACGGCGATCGCGACCAACCGGGTGGATCTGCCCGCCCTGGTCGAGGCGCGCTTCTACCGTGTCCTTTTTCGCAACACCACGCACGCGACCAACTGGCGCGAGTATTACCCCCGGCGGCTGGTCCAGAGCGACGACCTGGAGGTCGAGGCGGTCAAGGCGGTGCATATTGCCGCCGGCTCCATCCTGGCCGACAAGCTGGCCGCCACGGCGATTGACGGATTTACCATCACGGGCGCGCTCATTCGTACCGCCGCGACGGGGGCGCGCATCGAGATGGGCGGCTCGACCCTGGCCGCGATTGACGCGGGCGGCATCCAGCGCGTGACCATCACGCCCGACGGGCTCCAGACCTACAACAGCGCGGGCGAGGTCCAGGCCGAGGCTACCACCGCCACCAACGGGGCGCTGATGTTCGGGGCGGGGCGGGGGTCGCTCGACCGCGACGCCATCACCTGGCGCGCGCCCTTCGTCAGCCCGGGGCTGCTGTCCGCGATCCGTTTCCGGCGCGAGGACACCAACGCCCAGATCGGCGGGCTCTCCGCCGGCATGAACATGGGCGGCGGGAGCTGGATTAATCTGCGCGCTGATAGCACCGGCGGCGAGGACGCGGCGTGGCTCCAACTTGAGGCCGTGCGCAGCGGCGGCATCGGCGCTCGCTTCTCGCTTAAAGTCAGTAGCCTCTTCAGCCCGCGGGCGAGCCTCGACGCGGATCTCACCATCGTCAACGCCGGCCTCAACGTCGGCACCGCCACCAACGCCGGGGCGGGCCAGGTCTACGCGACCGCCACCACCACCAACACGGACGCGGTGGTCGTCCACTCCATCCTTGGCCTCAACTCGACCGGCACCGCCAGCGCAGGTCTTGGCGGGCAGCTGCGATTTCAGCTCGGCAGCACCACCACGGCAAACCAGAACGCCGCTGCGGTTAATTTCTCTTGGGCAAACGCCCTCCACAGCTCGCGCCGGGGCCGGCTCGCGCTGTTTGCGTTTGACGCCACCACGGCCCGCGAGGGCCTGCGGATTGAGAGCAGCGGCACGGCCCCGCTGCTGGGGTTCTACGGCGCCGGCGCGGTCTCACGCCCGACGGTTACGGGCAGCCGGGGCGGCAATGCGGCACTGGGGTCGCTCCTGTCCGCGCTGGCGAGCATGGGCCTGGTCGTAGACAGCTCCTCGTGACTCAGGGCCTGGTGCCTGGTAACACGCCCGTGCGACCATGCCGGCAACAACGACGGAGGAACCGATGCGCCGCCTTGCTACCCTGATCCTGATCCTGACCGTCCTGCTCATCCTGGCCGCCGGCCTGGCCCCTGGGCCCGCGCCTACCCCGGCGCGGGCCCAGGGGCCGACGCCCACAAGCACGCCAATGCTGACCGTGACGGCGACCACGGCGCCCGCCACCCCGGTCCCCACGCTGCCGCCGGCGAGCTACCTGCCCGCCGTCTTGCCATGAGGTGCAACAGATGACCGACGCGGACCTGATCCAGATGCTGGAGGATGCCGAGCAGCAGCGGCGCCGGGCCGAGCTGGCCGAGACCTACGCCCGCGGTCGGGCCGACGCCATCCGGGCCATTATCGAGCGCCTCCAGCAGGCGGGCGCCCCGGCGCCGGTGGACTCGCCCGCCGAGGAGCCGCCGGCGTGATCTGCCCCAAGCACGCCGACTCGTCGAGGGCTAGGGCCTCGGCCCGCCCGCCTGAGGTGCGCGCGCACAGAAGCGCCCCCTGTGACCAATGGTCACAGGGGGCGCTGATATTCCTCAACGGAATGGCCTAGCGCTCGCGGTCGCGCCGGGCGATGCGCTCGATCTGCCCGACCAGGCCCTTGTTGTCGGCGGCGAGCTCGGCGTAGATCTTGTCTACCACCGTGGGCAGGTTCCAGATCACGTCGCGGATCGTCTGCACGTCGGCGGGTGCCGCGACGGGCCGGGCGGCCAGGGCCGCGATCTGGGCCGCCTGGGCCGCCACCTGCTTCTTGAGGCTCGCGATCTCGCCCCGGGCCTGGGTGTCGGTGAGCGAGCCCACCGGCGGCGTGGTGGTGATCGCCACGGGCGCGGGTGCTACCTTCCCGGTCGTCGGCCAGCCGGGGGTGACGTAGCCGGGGACCTTGACCCGCTCCCACGCCCGCCCGTGGGGCAGCGGCCAGGCCAGGTAGAGGCCGTCCGGCTCGCGGACGACGCCGGCGCGGCCCTCGGTGAAGGCGGGCAGCTCCACCCACTCCCGCCGGCCGCCCGGCCAGTAGCGCAGGCAGTAGGTCCCGAACTTATAGCCCGGCCCGCGCTCCCCGCAGTAGATCACGAAGAGCGTGCCGTCGGCCGAGGTGTAGGCGTGGAGGTCGCTCCCGCCGTAGATCGCCACGCCGCCGGGGGTCGGGCTGGCGCCGAGCAGCTCGCTGTCGGCGGTGACGGACTCGGTGACGGCGATGCGGGCGCCGTCGGGCAGGGTCAGGGTCCAGGACTCTGGGTCGCTCATCAGGGTGCTCCTCTCTGCGGTGTCGAGGGGAGCATAGCAGGCGGGCGCAACGACGACGCCCCCAGGTCCGAGGTCGGACCTGGGGGCGTGGTGTGATCATTGGTCACACGTCCTCCCAAATCTTGCGCTTGATGATAAGCGCAATGTTTGCCGCGGTGACGCCGAACGCCTGGGCGAGCGCGGTGGGCGTCTCGCCGTCCTCGTGCCGGCGGCGGATCTCGCGCACGTCGGCCGGCGTCAGCTTGGCGAGCGCTGCTCGGCGCGGCTGGAGGGCCCTGGCGCTCGCCGCACGCAGCGCTGTGCGCAGCTCCTCAGCGCTGTGCGTGGTGCGCCGGCGCGCCCCGTAGCCCCGCGCGTGGAACCGCGCCCGCGCGGCGGCCTTGTACGCCTCGGAGCCGCGGGCACGGCGGCGCTCCTCCGGAGACAGCAGGCGCTGGCGGATCGCCTCCGGTGTTACCCCCAGCGCCCGCGCCGCCGCGCTCAGCGACGGGTAGGGCACGCCGTCAACGACGACGGGCTGGCGACGACCGCGAGGCATCGCTCAGCCCCTCCGGATCAGCCCGACGGCGGCGAGCTTGTCGGCGATCGGCCCCTCGCCGCGGTACGGCCCGCGCCAGAAGCGCTCGGCCGCGTCGACGACGGCCAGGCGCTGGGCCAGCGACCAGGCGCCGATCGTCGCCACGAGGGCCGCGCCGTCCACGTCCCACTTCACGGCCAGGCCGTCGGCGAGGCTGTCCTGCACCTCGTAGGCGAGCAGCTGGGCGGTCTGCACGTCGGCGATGGTCCCGTTGAGCGCGTCCACGACAAGCGCCGCCTCGCCGGGCGCCAGGTTGACGCTGGCCAGGGCCAGGGCCATGAGCTCGTAGTAGCGGCCGAGGTCACGCTGGGCGACCTGGGAGACGTGGGCGTTGTCGTCGGCGTCGGCGCGGGTGGCCAGGGCGGCGGCCAGGGCGGCGGGGCGGAACTGCACCTTGTCGGCGGGCATCGTCGGGGCCTTTCTGCGGCCGAGGGGCGGGCGCAATCCCGCCCCCCCCGGCGCGCTCGTCACACCAGCTTGATCAGGTCGTACTTGCCGAGGTAGCCGCGCACCACCACGGCCTCGCAGGGTTCGAAGCCGTAGCCGGCGTCGGGGTCGTCCACCACGGCATTGCCGGGCTCGCTGGTCAGCCAGACCACCGTGCCGCCGACGCGCTCGGCCTCGATGAGCGCGGCCTCGCTCGGGCCCGAGCGGTCGTGCCAGGCCGCGGCGTCGTTGTAGTCCACGACATAGCCGGGGAACTCCCGGGCGGCGCGATCGAGGACGTACTGGCGCTGGCAGTTGTAGCCGCCGGCCATGCAGCGGCGCAGGTGGTCGCTGCCGAAGTCGGCGATCCAGGCCCGCTTCTCCGCCTCGCGGGCCTGGCGCTCCTGCTGGCGAGCGACCTCCTCGGCCTCGCGCTGGCGGCGCAGTTCGGCCGCCTTCGCCTGGGCCCGCGCGGTCGCGGCGGCGTGGGCGGCCTCGAGCTCGGCGACCCGGCCCGTCGGCGCGTAGTAGCCGCGGTTGAGGACGCCGGGCTCGCGCTCGCTGTCCCAGGACTCGAGGGTGCGAAGCTGGGCCTCGAGGCGCTCAGTCAGCCCGGCGCGCACCGCCGCCCGCCCTGCCAGCCGCGCGGCCTGGTAGCCGGCGAGCAGGGCGGCGGGGTCGTCGGCCGGGTCGTCGAGGGTGTAGGGGCGCTGGGACTCCATGCCCAGGCTCCAGCCGGGGACGGTCAGGACGGCGCGCTCGGCGAGCGACGGGTTGACCGACGCCAGCAGGCGCCGCGCGTCGGCGTCGAGCTCGGCGGGGTCGGCGGCCAGGGCCTGCTCGCGGCCGGGGTCGCGGCCGGTCTCGACGAAGATCCGGTGTCGGGCCTCCTCGGACAGGTGGTAGATCAGCTCCACGGTCTCGCTCCTTCGGGGCACGCGCCCCGCGGCTCCACGCCCACCCCGGCACGCGCCGGGGGCCAGGGACCGTCCCTGGTGGCGCCGGGCTCATCGCCCGGCGCCCCGCACGACTGGAGCCTACTTGATGCCGAGGGCCCGCTTCAGCGCCGTGATGTTGCTCTTCTTGCCGTGGCGGGTGATCTCCAGCCGCCTGTAGACGTTGTTGCAGCTCTCGCTGTACTCGAAATGGACCGTCACACCCGCGGCGGCCAGGGCCTCGGCGTGGGCGTCGAGGAAGCGCTGGACCGTCTCGGCGTGGCGCTTCTCGTTGGCGCGGCGGCTGCTGGCGTTCGAGCCGGGGCGCCAGAAGTAGATGTTCGCGGTGAGGATCGCGGGGAGGATGATCGCGGGGGCGGTGGTCGTCGTGGTCGTCGTGGTCGTCGTGGTCGTCGTGGTCGTCGTGGTCGTCATCTCTCGCTCCTTGGGCCACTCGGCCCGGTTCTCGGTGGCGCTGCACTCGCATCGCCGTCTTGTGATACTCATTGTATCACATTTTGTATCCGTGATTTCAGTATACACCCTGATTTGAAATTGTCAACTATCAATTTCAGAGCAAAAGAACACCCCCTCCCAGCTCGGGAGGGGGCGCGGTGTGCGCGGGCGCCTCAGCGCAGCAGCGGCTCTACGAGGCCGTAGGCGGACCAGCCTACGAGCCACGCCCCGGCGAGGGCCAGGGCGGGCCAGGCGAGGCCGGCGAGGGCCAGGGCCAGGGCGACGAGCAGCGGGGACAGGGCCAGGGCGTTGCGGGCGGCGCGGCGGCGGGCCTCGGCGGGGGGGTCACTCATCGTCGTCTCCTCTGTTGTACCACCGCCGCGAGCCATAGCGCGGCGATGACGGGGTAGGCGGGCCAGGGCGGTAGTACCCCGGCGAGCAGGGCCAGGCCAAAGGCGAGGGTGGCGAGGGCGGCGAGGGTGAGCGGCATCAGTCGGCGGCGCTCGTCGGCCGCGCGGGCGCCTTGAGCCAGCTGCGCACGGTGCTCTCGCCCACACCGAGGCGCCGCGCGATCTCGCGTCCGCTCACGTCGGACGCCGCGAGCCACTGCGCGACGGTGCGCGCGTCCACCCCCTGCGCCTGCGCGGCCTGCGCCTCGGCCGCGCGGGCGACCTCGTGGGCCTGCGCGGCGCGGCGCGCCTCCTGCGCGGCCAGGTCGCGGGCGGTGCGCAGCTCGGCCAGGGCCGCCGCGTGGCCCGCGCGCTCGGCGCGCAGCGTCTGCGCGAGTCTGCGCACGAGGCGCCGGCGCTCGCGCCGAACCTGCGCGGGGCGGGTGTCGGGGTGCGCGCCGGGCGCGTGCATCATGACCATGTAGGCGTAGCCCACGAGCGGGAAGCCCGCGTGCAGCACGGCCAGCGCCCCCCGCCCCGCGCCGTAGTGCGCGACCGCCACGGCCACGCTGAACAGCAGCGCGGTCACGGCGGGGATGCGCGCGGCCCCCCAGCCGGCGCCGCGGGCGGCCCAGGCGATC
>DAOLDO010000269.1:0-7770 GCA_035327325.1 Chloroflexaceae bacterium
GGAGGCCGGCGTGGCGCACCGGGAGCGCCCTGAGCCCGTCGTCGGCGCGGCGGGCGACGACCACCAGGCGCTGCTCGGGGGCCTCGCGCTGGAAGGCCACGGTGTCGCCGGCGGCGTAGAGCTGCTGGAAGCCGCCCCAGCGCAGGGCCGGGGCCTCGCGCCGCAGGCGGGCCAGGGTCTGGAAGAAGGCGCGCAGCTCGTGGTCCCACTCCGCCTCGTCCCAGGGCATGCAGCGGCGGCAGTCGGGGTCTGGGCCGCCCTGGAGGCCGAGCTCGTCGCCGTAGTAGAGGCAGGGCACGCCGGGGTAGGTAAAGAGCAGGGCGGCGGCCACGCGCACCAGGCCGAGGTCACCGCCGAGCACGGTGCGCAGGCGGGGCGTGTCGTGGCTGCCGAGCAGGTTGAACTGCTGGGTGGCGATCTGCCAGGGGATAGCGGCGCGGAAAGCCGTCCACTGGGCGGCCATCTGCTCTGTGGCCATGGGCGCGCGGTCGGCCCAGGGGCGCTCGCTCACCTCGCGCCCGGCGAGCCAGCGCCAGACGGGGAAGGTGAAGCCCTGGTAATTCATGGTGGCGTCGAGCTCGTCGCCCTGGAGGTGGGGCGTGCCGTCGAAGAAGTGCTCGCCGAGCAGGTAGGCGTCGGGGCGCTCGGCCTTGACGGCGCGCCTGATGCCGCGGCCGAGCTTGTGGCCGAGGTTGTGGGGGCCCTGGCGACCGAGCATGTTGGCCACGTCTATGCGCCAGCCGTCAATGGCGTAGGGCGGGCGCAGCCAGCGGCGCATGATCGCGTCGGGGCCGGCGTACATCATGGCGCGCAGGCGCTCGCTGCGGTAGTCGAGGCGGGGCAGGGTGCTCACCCCAAGCCAGGTGGCGTACTGGTCGGGGTGCCTGCTGAAGCTGAAGAACTCGGCCGTGGGCGCCTTCGGGTCGGCCTGGGCCGCGGTGAACCAGGGGTGGGTCACGCCGCAGTGGTTGGGCACGATGTCGAGCATCAGGCGCATGCCGCGGGCGTCGAGGGCCGCGCGCAGCTCGGCCAGGCCCTGCTCGCCGCCGAGGTGCGGGTCCACCCGCTCGTAGTCGGCCACGTCGTACTTATGGTTGCTTGGCGCGAGGAAGATCGGGTTCAGGTAGAGGGCGCTGACGCCGAGGTCGGCCAGGTAGTCGAGGCGCTGCGCGATGCCCTGGAGGTCGCCGCCGAAGAACTCGCTGCCGCCTGTGGCCTTGTTCGGCAGGGCGCCCCAGGGCCGGGCGACCACGGCCTTGCCGCCGTAGCTGTACTCGCCGTCGCGCACATTGTTGGCGGGGTCGCCGTCGGCGAAGCGGTCGGGGAAGATCTGGTAGAAGACCGCGTCGCGCACCCAGGCGGGCGCCCGCGCCTCGGCCAGGAGCTTGAAGTCGTTGGCGTCGGTCGGGTAGTGGTCGAGCACGCCGGCGGCGTTGTACCAGCGGTTGCCGGCGTCGGTGGCGAGCAGGAAACGGTAGCCGGTGCGCAGCATGCCCAGGGGCAGCTCGACGGCGTACCAGCGGCAGACCGCGTCGGCGCCCGCGGGGGCCATGGGCGCCACCGACTGCTCGCCGTCGGGGCAGCTGCGCAGCCAGACCGAGCGCACGGGCGCATCGGCGCCGACGCGCAGCCGGATCGTCGCCCTGCCGCCGACCCGCTGGTCGGGCGCGTGCACGTAGGTGGGCGAGCCGTCGTGGTGGACGGAGCTGGTCCAATGAGCTGTCATGCGCCTCCCGCCGGCGGCCCCTCCAGGGCGGCGGCGGCCGCGGCGACACGGGCGAGGGCCCGGTCGCGCCCCAGGGCGGCCAGCATGTCGAAGAGGGGCGGGGCCACGGTGCGGCCGCTCACGGCCACGCGCACGGCGCCGAAGAGGGGGCCGGGCTTGACCTGCAGCTCCTCGCCGAGGGCGCGCAGCGCCGCCTCGAGCGGGGCGGCCGTCCAGTCGGCGGTGGCGTTGAGGGCCGCGTGGGCCGCCCGCAACATGGCGGCAGCCTGGGCCGGCTCGACCTTCTTGGGGACGAGCAGGGCGGGGTCGTAGCCCTCGGGCCCGGGCCGCACCTCCCTGAAGAAGAAGTCGAGCAGCTCGGGCGCCTGGCCCAGCTCCTCGAGCCGCTCGTGGACGAGGGGCGTGAGGGTGTGAATGTAGGCCAGGTCGTCGTGGGTGGGCGGGTCGGCGGTGAGGCCGGCGGCGGCCAGGTAGGGCGCGATGCGCTCGGCCACCTCGACCGTGGAGAGCCGCCTGATGTAGATGCCGTTCATGTCGCGCAGCTTGTCGGGGTTCCAGCGGGCGGGGCTGGCCTGGACCCGGTCGATCGTGAAGCGGGCGACGATCTCCTCGCGGCTCATCAGCTCGGTCCTGTCGTCGAAGCTCCAGCCCTGGAGGGCCAGGTAGTTGAACATGGCCTCGGGCAGGTAGCCCCGCTCCCAGAAGCGGTTGGCGGACACATCGTCCTTGCGCTTCGAGAGCTTGCCCTTGCCGTCCTGGCGCAGGATGACGGGCAGGTGGGCGAAGACCGGCACCTCCCAGCCGAGGGCCTGGTAGAGCAGCACGTGGTAGGGCGTGGAGGGAACCCACTCCTCGGCGCGCATGACGTGGCTGATGCCCATGAGGTGGTCGTCCACCAGGTGGGCAAAGTGGTAGACGGGCATGCCGCTGGCCTTGATCAAGACGATGTCCTGAAGCTGCTCGTGCTGCACCACGATCTCGTCGGCGCCGCGCACGAGGTCGCTGAAGCGGGTCTCGCCCGTCAGGGGCGTCTTGAGGCGGATCGTGTAGGGCCTGCCGGAGGCCGCGAGCTCCTGCTGGCGGTCGAGGGGCCAGTCGCGCTCGGGGCCGCGGAAGCGGAAGGCCTTGACGCCGCGGGCCTCGGCCTCGGCGCGCATCTGGGCCAGCTCCTCCTCGGTGGTGAAGGACATGTAGGCCAGGCCGGCGGCGAGGAGCCGGTCGCTGTGGGCCCTGTAGATGCCCTGGTCGGCGCGCTGGGACTGGACGTAGGGGGCGTGGGGGCCGCCAATGTCGGGGCCCTCGTCCCAGTCGAGGCCGACCCAGCGCAGCGACTCCATGATGTCGTCGGCGGCGCCGGCGACGAAGCGCTTCTCGTCGGTGTCCTCGAGGCGCAGGATGAACTGGCCGCCGTAGTGGCGGGCGAAGAGCCAGTTGAAGAGGGCCGTGCGCACGCCGCCGATGTGCAGGTAGCCCGTGGGGCTCGGGGCGAAGCGCACGCGCACAGGGGCCTTGATCTCGGTCATGCCACACTCCGCTGCTGGTGCCGATGCTGGGCGCATTATACGCGAGGACGCCCCCGGCGGAGACTCTCCGCCGGGGGCGCCCGGGCCAGGGTCGGGTCCTAGTAGACGCCGGCCTTGAGGGCGGGGTACTTCAGGAGGCGCACCGCCTTGTAGTAGCGGTCGAGGGCCTCGGGCTCGTCGCCCCGCTCCAGGGCCCGCTCGGCGAGGGCCAGCTGGGCCTCGGCCCGCTCGATGCGCTCCAGCTCGCGGGGCTCATCGGCGACCGCCCGCAGGCGCTCGAGCAGGGTCACGGCCTCCGACTTGCCGGTCCGGGTCAGGAGCGAGCGGGCCTCCCCGAGGAGCAGCCGGCTCTCCCTGGCCTCGGCCCGGTCGAGGGCCTCCAGGGCCTCGCGGATCTGCTCCACGCCGCGGTCGTGCTCGCCGGCCGCCAGCAGCTCGGCGGCGCCCTCGCTGCCCTTGCGCCCGCCGGGGTTGCTCAGGGCGGCGAAGGCCCGCTCGAGGTCCCGCCTGGCGGGGGTGTCGCCCAGCTCCACGCCGGCGAAGCTCATGTTCACCTCGATCGCCGTGCGGGCGCTGGTCACGGCCTCGGCGGGGCTCAGCACGCGCACCACGCTGCTGGCGGCCGCGCTGCCGGTGTCGTCGTCGGTGGCGGTCAGGGTCACGGTGTAGACGCCGGGGGCGCTGTAGGTATGGCTGACGGGCTGCGAGCTGGTCGCGGCGGTCACGTCGAGGGCCGCGCTCGTCCCGTCGCCCCAGTCGAGCTGCGCGGTCAGGGTGTCCTCGGCGCCGGGGTCGCCCACCGTGGCGACGCTGCGCACCGCGAGGCCCGGCAGGGTGCCGCCACGCTCGTCGGCGACGGCGCCCCACTCGTCCGCGAAGAAGTCCAGCTCGACGGTCGGGGGGAGGTTGTTGACGACGATCTCGACGGTCGCGCTGGCCGTGGCGCCGTCCTTGTCGGTGACGACGATCGTGGCCTGGTGCAGGTCGCTCGGCGTGCCGCTCGGGTTGTCGTCGGCGAAGGCGCGCTGGATGGAGAAGGCGCCGTCGGGGCCGATCTCGAGCAGCTCGGACAGCTCGCTGTGCCAGAAGATCTCGGCGCGCAGGGCCTCGCTCAGGCCGGGGTCGGCGACGGTGCCGCTGATGGTGCCGGTGCCGCCCTCGTCGATCGTCGCGCCGCTGGCCGTCACCGTCGGGGCTACATTCTCGACCGTCACCTCCAGCGTGGCCTCGCTCGTGCGGGTGAAGGGGTTGCCGGCGATGGGCTGCTCGCTGGCGACCACGCGGACGGTGTAGGTGCCGTTGTCGGCGAAGGTGTGGGTGACGACGTCGCCGGTGGCAGTGTGGCCGTCGCCGAAGTCCCAGGCGAAGCTGATCGGGTCGCCGTCGGGGTCGCTGGCGCCGGCGCGGAAGGTGACGGGGGCGCCCTCCAGAGCCTGGGGCGTCTCCTGCGCGAGGCTGACGTCGCCCATGGGCCGGTCGAAGACGTAGGTGCCGAAGGTCGTATCCTCAATCACCTCGATCGTATGGCCCTTATCGGTGGGGGAGCCGTGGTAGCCGGTGCCGGTCACAGCTACGAGCGTATCGCCCACCTCTTGCCACAGCTCGCGGGTCTCGCAGGGCTCGGGCGTGGTCATGAAGGCGGGGACGAAGCCGTTGGCCTTGACCACGCTCACGTTGAGGTAGTCCTGGTGGAAGTCGGCGAGCAAGAAGGTCCGGCACTCGCCCGCGCCGCTGTAGTAGACCGGCATCGTGCCGAAGTTGGTCTCGACGGTGTACTGCTCGCCGTACCGGGCGTGGATGTGGCCCGCGAAGATCGCCACGACGTTGGTGTCGCGGATAAGCCCCTTCAGCGGCTCCATATCAGCCTCGTAGTCGTGCAGGTTGATGACGATGCGCTTGCCCTGGGCGGTGGCCCGCTCGAGGTCTTGCCGCAGCCAGTCCCACGAGGGGGTCACGTTGAAGCCGGGGGAGCTGGCGAAGTCGATGCCGGTGATCGGCTCGTTCGGCAGCGAGAGGCTGTAGCTCGGGTGGTTCTGGAGCTGCACGAAGTGGTAGTCGCCGATTTCGAAGGCGTAGGCCAGGCTGCCGGAGGTGCCGTCCGGCCAGGCGGGGCACTTGTCGGCGCTAGACTTCGGGTCGAGCGTGGTGCCGTAGATCTTAGCGCAGTACACCGGGGCCTGTGCGAACGTCTTGTCGATGACCGTGCGCCACTTGATCTTCGGGTCCAGGAAGTCCGACCAGTCGATCAGGCCGGTGTTCTCCTCGACGAACACTTGCACGTTCAGCGCCCGGCTGGGGACGACGAGCGTCCGCCTTGTCCCGAGGGTGAAGATCTCATCGAGCGGCGTGCGCCTGGCGCCGTCGAGATCATACGTGACCTTGATGCGCGCCTCGTAGCCGCCCTCGTGGTAGACGCTGATCAGCCCCGGCACGTCGCGGTTGACGACGTTGGGCAAGCTGTAGATTGTGCGGATCATGCGCCACACGGCCTCTTTGGCGCAGCGGTTCTTGTCGGCCCAGTTCAAGTCGCTGTAGTAGCACGAGCCGCCGTGGGCCGTCGTGTTGTTCTCGTAGTCGTGGTTGCCCAGACCCTCATAGCGCTGGTAGGGCAGGCCGCCGTAGAGCGCGTCGTAGGCCTCCCACTCGCTCTTGTGGCCGTAGTTGGTCAGGTCGCCGTTCATGATCAGCCCGGCGGGCGCGGCGACGGGGCTGCCGCCCCCGATCCCCAGCTCGGCGGGCCACTGGCCGAGGGACTGGATGCCGCGCATGGCGAGGGCCACGTCGGTGTTGGCCAGCACCGCCTGCAGCTCGTCGCACTCCGTGCGCGCTTCTTTGCTCGGGTGGTCCTTGCAGAGCCTATCGTACTCGCCGCCGCGCCAGAAGCTGAACTGGGGGTCGGAGCCGATCAGCATCGAGAACCCGGGGTCCGGCGGGGGCTCCTGCGCGGCGGCGGGGGGCGCCTGGGGCAGGGCGAGGGCGAGGGTCGCGGCCAGGAGCATCGAGGAGATGATGCGCTTCATGGGGGCCCATCCTTTCGTTGCCGCGCCGTCGGTCGGCGCGTCTGGATGAGCCCACTCTACGGGGCCGGCGTCGAGGGAACGTCGAGGGAACGTCGAGGGCCCGCCAGCTCGGCGAGGGCCTGCTCGACGATCGTGTCGAGGTCGGCGGGCGGGGGCGCGTCGTCGCCGACGGGGGCGCCGGCCTCGCGCAGGGCGCGGGCCGCCCGGTCGCGGCTCTCCTGGGTGGCCGCGGGGTGCCCGCGCACCAGGGCGGCCAGCTCGCGCGCCCGCGGCCCCTCGGGGCGGGCCAGGGCCAGGGCCAGCCCCGAGAGGGCCTCGAGGGTGTGGGGCAGCGAGCCGGCCCCGCGCGCGGCGCCCAGGGCCTCGCCGAGGGCCGCCCTGGCGGCGCCCTCGTCGCCCATGGCCAGGGCGGCGTCGCTCAGCCTGACCAGGGCCGAGACGGCGCCGGCCAGGTTGGCGATGTCGCGGAAGAGGGCGAGGGCCTCGCGGTAGCACCAGGCGGCCTCGGGGTGGTCGCCCTGGGCCGCCGCGGTGTCGCCCAGGTAGCCCAGGCAGAGGGCGACCCCGCGGGCGTCGCCGAAGGTCTGCCTGATGGCCAGGCCCTCCTGGAAGCAGCGCTGGGCCGTCTGGTAGTCGCCCGTGGCCCTGGCGACGCGCCCGAGGCTGATCAGGGGGAAGACCATGCCCCAGCTGTTGCCCAGCTCGCGCTCGATGGCCAGGCTCTGCTCCGAGTAGCGCCGCGCATCGTCGTAGCGGCCCACCAGGGTGGCGATCTGACCGAAGACGGTGAGAGCAACCGAGGCGCCGTAGCGGTCGCCCCAGACCTGTGCGGCGGCCAGGGCCTCGCCGGCCAGGACCTCGGCGCGTCCGTACTCGCCGGCGTAGTAGGCGCAGGCGGCGCCGTAGTTGAGCGGCACGACCAGCTCGGCGCCCGCGCCCGCGGCGCGCAGCAGCGCCAGGCTGCGCTCGAGCTGCTCACGCGCCTCGCCGGGCCGACCGATCTGGAAGGCGCACCAGCCGCGCCTGGCCAGCAGCTTGCCCCAGGCGACCATGGCCTCCGGCGCAGGCTCGCTCGCGCAGAGCGCCTCGAGGCGGGCCGCCGCCTGCCCGAACAGCTCGACGCCCTCGCGGAACCAGCTGCGCATCTCGACGAAGAAGAACAGCCCGTCGGCGGCGCGCCCGAGCAGCTCGGCCTCGCCGGCGGCGCAGGCCCAGGCCCAGGCGGCGCGCAGGTTGTCGGCCTCCCGGGCGATTGCGCGGGCGGACTCCTGCTGGCGGGCGCCGCGCAGCGCGCCGGCCTGGGCGGCGAGGGCCGCGAGGTAGTGGCGACCGTGGCGCGCCCTGGTCGCACCCTCGTCGGCGCCGGCCTCGGCCAGGCGCTCGGCCGCGAACTGGCGCACCAGGTCGGGCAGGTCGTAGCGGCCCGCGGCGGCGCCGGGCGCGCCCCCCTGCCGCACCAGCGAGTGGTCGATCAGGGCCGCGAGCACGGGGAGCGCGGCCT
>DAOLDO010000270.1:0-7767 GCA_035327325.1 Chloroflexaceae bacterium
CAAGGGTAGCAGTATCTTCGTTCCAGCGCGGTATCCAGCGAACACGCAATAGATCGCGCAGAAGCAACCACGTTGCCTGGTAAATTGCTTGTTGGCGGGGATTTCCGTGACTGTTTAGTGCCCATTCGACCTCGAATCGGATTATTTCTTCCCGATCACCCTCCGAGGCGAGTGCCATTTTGCGAGCAGCCTGATAGAAACGAGCTAGAAAACGCTCTTGGAGCGCTGGACGAAAAGGCTCGTACTCAAAAGCTGCAGGTCTGGTGACAGGACTTATAGCCAGCATATAGGTCTAGTTAACTTTCATTTTACATGGACGAAGAGTCCAGCTTGCTCCAGGATTATAGCACGAGGAAGGGACAGGTACGGTCACACCGCTAGTCCCAACAGGCGTTACGCAAGTCTCGAGCAGTCTCTCTCGCACAATCATCTTGCCAAAATTCTATACTACTGCCTACCAATACCCTTGACACGTGTCGTACAATCGTTCTACACGGAATCGGTAGCGAGGTCGGCTTCACCCTGACAGAGCCTCGCAGCCGCTCAGCTCTGCATCTGAGAGAGGTGCGCCATGTCCAGCCAGCCTGTCTGCCCCTGCTGCCGCTCACCCCAGGCCACCCAGCGCGTCGCTGCGATCGTCGCCGGCGGCACGCAGCAGGTGCGCGTGATCACCGCCGACCTGGTGCCGGCCGCCGGGGTCGCCCGCACCAACCTGGCGCAGTTGCTGGCGCCGCCGCGCCAACCCGGCGGCGGTTGGCTGATCATCGTGCTGCTCCTCGGCCTGCTCCTGCTCAGCCTGCCGGCGAGCTGCATGGTCACCGCGGTCATCGTCGGGCTGCAGGGCCAGACCTTCGAGGCGGCGTTCACCAGCGGCGCGGCCGAGCGCCTCTTCGCTGGCGTCGCCGGTGTCGGCGCGCTGGTTGCCATCGCGATCACGGTCGGCATCGTGCAGCTGGGCGAGCGCCGCCGGCGCGAGGCCGGCGAGCGCTGGAACCGCCAGATCGCGCGCTGGCAGCAGTCCTGGTACTGCCATCGCTGCCACGTAGCCTTTGTCGCCGGGTCGGCGCAGGCCGTGGCGCCCGAGCAGTTTGGACGGCTGCTCACCGTATAGCGGTCACTGCGCGTGACGCACCAGCAGCCACTCCTCAACCTCGGCGCCACGCCCCTCGGCGAAACCACGATCTTCGCCGTAGACGGTGAAGCCGTTGCGCTCCAACACTCGCCGGGAGGCGACGTTGTCCTTGACGATGCGGGCGTGGATTGGCCGTATCGGCACCTCGGCGAGGAAGAGCGCCAGCGCCCGCGTCGCGATGCCGCGGCCCCAGAACTCCTGCCCCAGCCCGTAGCTGACCTCCGGCTCGCCGAACCAGGCGTGGCAGGCGATCGAGCCGGCGACCTGGCCGTCCACCAGGATGGTACGGTTGGTCACGTTCGGGTCGGCCAGCACCTTGGCCCAGTGGGCGCGGAAGGCCTCCCAGTCGGATGGGTCTTTGGCGGTGAAGGCGGCCATCCAGACCGTCGCCGGCGCGCGCTGCTGCTCGAACAGGATCGGCAGGTCGCCATCGGCGATGGGCCGCAGCGTGACGTGATCGGTCATCCGTCTCCTCCCTCTGCGCCAGCGACGCCGCCCTCATTCGGCTCGAAGATCAGGATCGTGCCCAGCGCACGGTATCCCAGCCCCGCGTAGAGCCGCTCGCCCATGCGCGAGGCGGTGAGCACGCTCCAGCGCGCGCCCCTGGCGCTGTCATCGGCCAGCAGGCGCGCCATCAGCGCCCGCGCCAGCCCCTGGCCGCGCCACGCCTCGGCGACGTAGACCCGGCTGACGTAGCTGTGCCGGGCGTCCAGCCAGAGGTTGCGGCCACGCGCCACAAGCTGCTCATCGCGCACGATCGTGTAGTGGGCCATGCGTGGGTCAGCCAGGTTCTCGGGCAGTGCCCACCGTGTGCCCTGGGGATCGTTGCGATTGTGCCAGTCTGCCGCATCCTCACGGAGCAGGGTGACGTCCGGTGAAGGTGTCAACGGCGCGAGCGCCGTCAGATCGCAGACCATCAGCGTCTCGGTATCGTCGAGGTGGTAGCCGCCACGCTCGTAGGTCTCGCGAAGGCCAGACCTGTCTTCCAGCACCGTCAGGTAGTGACGGGGCAGCGGCTGGTGTGCGGCAACGGCAGCGAGGGCTGCGTCCGGGTCGCAGTCCCGCACGAAGAACTCTTCAAAGGGCGTGCCGCTCAGCTCGCCCGCGGCAAAGCGGACGGCCTCCAGCGGCCCGGCCCGAAAGCGGGTCGCGTGACGCCGCGCGTGGCCCGAGTCGGTGAAGCCGGCGATAAACAACTCCCAGGCGGTCGTCGCATCCATCGCCGGCTCACAGATACTCGGCCAGGATGACGCCGATGTCGAAGGGCGTCACCGTGCCATCGGGCGCGAAGACCATCTTCGCCGCACCGCGCGGGGCCGGCGTGCCGCGCGCCGCCGCGTGCAGCGAGAAGAGCTCGTACAGGTCGGGCTTGACCAGACTTGTCAGCGCCTGGCCCATCAACAGCATTCCCTTCTGGTTGCCCTCGACGTTGTTGAACCAGCGCGGGTTGCGGCGCAGGGCCAGGTCGGCCCAGATCACCTGGCGCGCCACCAGGTCGAGGATCACCGGGATGCAGATGCGTGTGTTGGCCGCCACGTCGATCTTCTGCTGCACCGTCTGCGGCTCAAACACCTCGCCCGACTGTGGGGCGCGGCGCAGCATCCAGCCCGCGTAGCACTCGGGTAGATCGCAGTAGGGCTGGCCCGAGAAGGAGTTGAGCGCCGTCACCACATAGCGCCCGCCATAGCGCACCACCGACTCAATGTCCAGGTCGATGAACTCGCAGGCTCCGTTCGGCGCGGTGACGATGTCGCCGCTGTGGGCCGCGCGGTAGCGATCAGACTTGAGGTTGGTGTAGGAGATGTGCTCGACGTAGCGCCAGTCGGCGTTGTAGAGCACCGCCGAGAGGTCGATGTCCACCCTCCCGGTCGGCTTGCCGTTGACCTCGCCCTCCTTCCACCACAGAAAGAAGCGCACCGTGTCGCCCGCGTCCAGCGGCAGCCGCGAGCCACGCGGGATCGTCCGCAGGGCCTTGCTGGCCGAGCGCTGGGTCAGCGGCACCGGGTAGTCGCGCAGCTGCTCGTCGACAAACACCTTGCCCAGCGACGGCCGCTCGCGAAAGCGGTTGATCAGAGTCTCGCGGCAGATCGCCACCACCCCCGCGCACAGCCCATCGTCGAGCGGCGGCAGCGTGTTGGCGATCACCTGGGCCTTGGCGACCTCGCCCTTGGGGAAGAAGCTGCGCAGCGGGTGACCCGCCGGCCGCTGGGCGAAGTGGGCCAGGCTCTGGAGCAGCACCGGGGTCGAGACCTGCGCGGCAACGTCGCCGAAAGCTTGCACAACCGCATCGGGCTGCTCGGCCCGGCGCAGCAGGTGGTCGAGCCGGCGGGCCAGCTCGCCCGGTCGCCCGCGCAGCAGGGCCAGCGCCTCGTCGAGCCGGCCGGCGCCGATTGCCCCCTCCACCTTCGAGCGGAAGGTCGCGAAGAGTCGGTCGTTACGGATGATGTCGAAGGCCGCCACGCTGCGGGGGAAGCGCGCTGCGTACTCGCCGGGATGCAGCCGCTCGCCCAGCCGCTTCCAGGGTTCGGGGTAGCGCAGCATGTCCTCGGTGATGCTCCCGCTCTCCTCGAGCAGCTCCAGCAGCAGCCGGCGCTCGGGGCGGCTGAAGCGGCGGAACTTCGTCGCGGCCGCCAGGCTCACATCGCCGTCGGAGAGCGCGACCGCCAGTCGCAGCACGTCGGTGGCGGTCTTGACGTAGCGGCGCAGTACGGCCGCAGCATGCTGCGTCCCTGCGCCGCGGCTGGTATGGCGCAGCAGCAGGGTCGCCAGCAGCGCGACGTTCTCGCGCTGCGGCACCTCGCGCGGGATGAGCGCGATCGCCTGGTCGCCATAGCTCTGGAAGAACCAGGCCAGGTCGGCGCGGTCGGTAGGGGAGAGGGCGCTCTTCGCCGCCAGCAGCGTCGTGCCGATCGCCCGGAAGTCGGCGTCGTCGCCCAGGTCGATCACCCGCAGGTCGGCCCGCTCGAGCAGCGGCGTGCGTCGCTGTTTCTCGTAGCGCGGGCGGCCGTGGGTCAGGTAGTGCAGGATGGCGTTGAGGTACAGCTCGGCGCGCGAGGCCTGCATCACCTGGGCCGGGAAGTTGGGGTACATCGGCGTGTAGGCGACGTGGGCGCCGACCAGCTGGCGTAGGGCGGGGACAAGCTCGGCACTCAGCCGCTCCAACTGCTCGACCGAGCAGGTGCGCAGGTGCGCGATCAGCGTGGCGCTGGCGGTGAAGCCGAGGCTCTCCAGATTTTTGAGCAGGCTCGCCAGGTACTGCGGGGGCGCGGCGCCATCTCCGGGCGGCACAAGCACTCGGCTGCGGTGGCGGATGTAGATAGCCTGCTGCATCGCCCAGCCTCCCACAAAGAGGAGCGCCCCTGCCGGCGCAGGAGCGCACGTTCGGCAGCGGAGAGCCGGTACGCTAATTTCCAGAAAGGGAGAAGGAAGCCTACCGATAGCCGCTGCGCCCTCGATTGTAGCACCGCGAATGGTCGCCTGTAAACCATCGCGCGCCCGATCCGTCACCGCTGCTGATGCGGGCCGAAACCACTTATGCTAGGGTGACTCCACCGAGCGACGCCTCCAGCAGCCCCACGATCCGCTGACTGGCAGGCCCTTCGCCTGCGCGCCGGCACATGGTGCCGGCCCCTCATGCGCCTCTGGCGCCCACCACCTGCTCGTGGCGGCCAACCGCCTCGCTTTCTGCAAGCAGCCGCATTGCGCCCGCCGCCCTCTCTATTGTCGCCCGGTCCAGCAGCCCGACGCTCCCCGCGCCGGGCTGCGCGTTTTTGTGCAGCTTGAGGAGGCTTGCCTATGCCGCCGACATTCTACTTCGCCCTCGGCGCTCGAGCAAGGCCACATGATCTGGCGATCGCGATGCTTGTCGGGCAGCGCCACTACCTGGCGCCGGCCGGCTCGTCAACGGCGCGGCTGCTCGCCCGAACGCCGGGAGTACATGTCGTGCTGGACTCCTGGGCCTTCCCGCCTGGCAACACTGACCGCCCGTCGCTCCCGCGCTATGCCCACATGGTGGCTGGCTGGTACGCTCGCAACCTCGCCGGCGCCGCCCAGCCTGAGTCGTCCTGGCTCGACTGGGCGCTCAGCTACGACACGATCGGCGATGCGCTCGCCAGCGAGCGTGATGACGCGCAGCTGCGAGCATTGCTCCAGGCGATCTGCCACTGTCCCGATCCGCCGCTGGTGCCCGTCACCCACTACCCCGGCCCCGGCGCCGCCGCGATCATCGGCGACCTGCTGCTCGACCGCAAAGAGTGCTTCGACGACGAGGAGAACGACCAGGTGCGACAGCGCGCGGCGTGGGGTTTCCACGACGAGCCCGATGGGCCGGTCGACCACCCGGCCTGCGCGATTGGCGGTCTGGTGCCGGCCCGCTATGCCCGTGCGGCAGCTGCCTGGTACGAGCAGCTGATCCGCGATCTTGAGGTCGCCGCTGAGCTCGACCCGTTCCAGCGTCGCATCCACCTGCTTGGGATCGGCAAGCCATCCTGGGTCTGCTGCTCGCCCCTGGTGACGAGCTTTGACAGCTCTGGCCCGGCCAGGATGGCGCTGATTGGCTTTGAGCGTGGCATCGGCGCTACCTACACGGCGGATTACGGGATCTCGATCGCCGCCCTCAGGCGATCCAGGTCGGCCCGCCTTGCCTACCACCTCATCCGTTATCGCGCACAGGTCGGCCTGCCCTGGCAGCCCGTCGACGAGGCCCTGCTGCACGAAGACCGCGAGGTCGCCGCGCTGCCGGAGCTCGCCGATGAACGCTGGGAGCAGCCCGAGCTGCCGGCGGCGCTCTATGCAGGCCATATGTGAAAGGAGGCCACTGACACACAACCACTGAACTGACCTGATGGTATGCGCCGCTGTGGCGCGAGGCCGTGTGCTGAAGCAACGCACACGGTCTTTTTGTTGCCTGAAACCACGAGGAGACACCCCATGAGCACGAGACAGACCAGGCCCACGCCCGAGTCGATCGACGACGACCTGCAGGCCCTCGCCGCCGAGATCGCCGCCACGACCGGCGCCTCGACCGAGACGGCGCTCCAGCTGGCCATCGCCCAGCACCTCGCCCTCCGCCAGTACGCCCGCCAGTGGGACGCGACGGTCCGGCGCGCCCGCGCTGCCATTCAGGCCCCGCCGGCCGCGCCTGACACCGCCGAGCCTTCGCACTCCTGAGCTCTCGTGGCCCGGAAACAAAGGGAAGTCAGAACCCGCGCCTGGATTCTGGCTTCCCTTTGTTTCCCGATCGCCCAACGAAAGGCACCTCTATGACCGTCTGCTCCAAGCAGCGCCGGCTGCTGATCATCGCCTGTACGGCGACAAAACGCCACGATGTGCGGCTGCTTCCGGCGATCGACCGTTACCGTGGGCCATCGTTCCGTGTGCTGCGGCGCTGGCTCAGCGACCACCCGGAGGCTGCGGCACGCCTCGACGTGTACATCCTCTCGGCTGAGTTCGGCCTCATCCCGGCAATCCAGCCGATCCCCGACTACGACCGGCGCATGACCGCCGCGCGGGCCTGCGAGCTCTGTGACCAGGTTCGCGCGACGCTCGGGGAGCTGCTCGCGCTGCGCTTGTACGCCGGCGTCTACCTCAGCGCCGGCAAGGTCTACCGCCAGGCCCTCGGCGATCTCAGCACGGTCGCAGGGCTCCGTAGTCTCACCACCGCGCCGGATGGGTCCGGCATTGGCGCCCAGCTTGGCGCGCTCAAGCGCTGGCTCACCGCCGAATCCTGCTGACACACAGCCGCTGGGGAGCCCCTGTCCCCGGCGGGCAGCTGGTGCGCCCCGGCCTACTGGAGATGCACCAATGCCTGCTTGCTCTGTACCGGCTCCTCCGCTCCACGAACTGCCGCCGCACCCGAGCCTCGGCGCTTCGCCGCTGCCCGCCCGGCCCAGCATAATCGTCGGCAGCAGCAGCGGCGGCAACGACAGCCATGCCGCAGTGCTCTGGGCGCGCTGGCGCTGGCCTGAGACGCCAATCATCATCTGGCACGCTCTGCTCGACGAGATGGACTGGGAGCAGACGCCGGCGGCGCTCGACGCTCTGGCCAATCGCGTCGGTGGCCGGCGGGTGACGGTGCAGGCCGTCTACCGGCGCACCGGCAACCTGACCCCGACCGGGAACCACGGTGTCACGCTCGCCGCGATCCACGACGTGGACGCTCTCGGCCCGGCCACCGCTGCACAATATCCCGACGGCATCCGCACCCTGCTCGACTTCGCAATGGCGGCGCGGAACGGCCAGCCGCCAACTGCACGCATCCGCTGGTGTACCCACTACTTCAAGATCGCGCTCTTCGACGCCTGGGCGCGGCGGAATCGACATTTGCTCGGCGACCAACCGGTGCTGATCACTGGCGAGCGCTGGCGCGAGTCGCCCGGCCGCGAACGCCGGCTGACCACCTGGGAGTGGCGCGACGCGCTCACGCTCCAGCCGGGCCACGCCGAGAATCCCGCTGGCTGGCGGCTGCTCTGGCTGCGCCCGGTGATCGACTGGGCATGGCACCAGGTCAACGCCTACGTCCACGCCTGCGGTCTGCCCTTTCACCCTGGCTACGCCGCCCAGGGTGAGACCCTGGAGACCATGCTCGACCCGCACCGCGATGAGCGGCAGGGCCGGGCGCGCCTCTCGTGTCGCTG
>DAOLDO010000271.1:0-7764 GCA_035327325.1 Chloroflexaceae bacterium
AACGCCGGCGGCGTGATCGTCAGCTACTTCGAGTGGGTCCAGGGCCTGCAGGAGTTCTTCTGGGACGAGCAGGACGTGAACGAGAAGCTGGAGCGGATCATCGTCGGCGCCTTCGACGAGGTCTGGGCGACGGCCGAGAGCCGCAGTCTGCCCCTGCGCACCGCCGCCTACCTGCTCGCCGTGAAGCGAGTCGCCGACGCCAATGTCACCCGCGGGGTGTACCCGTAGGGCCCGCCGGCCCCGTCTGCGCCGCGCCCCCCCCTTGCGCCATAGCGTATAATTCAGGTTAATGGGCGGCACCTCGCGCGGTCTCGGAAAGGAGCGGCGATGCAGGTCTTGCTGGTGGACGACAACCCCCTCATGCAACAGGTGATCAGCCGCTTCCTGATGAGCCAGGGCTACAGCGTGACGGTGGTCGAGAGCGGCGAGGAGGCCCTGGCGGCGGTGCGCCGCGAGCCCTGCCGGCTCTTCGTGATCGACATGCGCCTGCCCGACCTCGACGGCCCCGAGTTGCTGGCGACCCTGCGCGGCCAGCCGGGCCTGGGCGCCTGCCCGGCGATCGCCGTGAGCGGCCTGGGCGAGGAGGACCGCGAGCGCACGGTGGTCGCCGGCTTCGACGGCTTCCTGGCCAAGCCGATCGACCTCGACGAGCTGCTGGCGACGGTGCGGCGCTACGCCGGCGACGCGGTGGCGCGGACGATCAGCATCTAGTAGGCGTTCAAGGTGAGCGTGGCTCGAGCGGGGCTGATCGGACGCGGCGTCTTGGCGGCTTTGCGCCTCTGTGTGAGCTTAACCGATTGGCACTAGGCCCGGCAGGGCCGCGGGAGGTTTGGACAGGGCCGAGGCGCGCGCCTCGGCCCTCTGTGTGGGCGGAAGGAGCACTCGTGGACCGGCTGATCCTGTGGGACGTTGACGGGACGCTGCTGAGCACGGACGGAATCGCGGCCGAGGCCATGCGCCAGGCGATGCGCGAGGTGGTGGGCGAGCGGGCGCCGATGGCGCGCACCCACTACGCCGGCAAGACGGACTGGCAGATTATCCGCGAGAGCCTGCCCAGCCTGCCCCCAGAGGAGATCGCCGAGCGGCTCCACGAGTTCACGGCGGCCTACCTGGGCCGCCTGGAGGGTCAGCGCGACGACCTGGTGGCCCGCTCGCGGGTCTTCCCGGGGGTGGTGCAGGCCCTTGAGGCCCTGGCGGATTCGGCGCGCCAGGCGCCGCTGACGGGCAACATCGCGGCGGTGGCCCGGCTCAAGCTGGAGTGCGTGGGCCTGCTGCCCTTCCTCGACCTGGCGGCCGGGGCCTACGGCGACGACCACCACCACAGGCCCGAGCTGGTGCCGGTGGCGGCCAGGCGAGCGGCGGCGCGCTACGGCCGCCCCTTCGCGGGCCGGCAGATCGTGGTGGTGGGCGACACGCCCTACGACATCCTCTGCGGGCAGGCCAACGGGGCGCGCACGGTGGCCGTGGCCACGGGGCCCTTCGGACTCGAGGAGCTGCTGGCCCTCGGACCCGACGCGGCGCTGCCCGACCTGCGCGACACGGACGCCGTGGTGGCGGCCATGGTGGGGTAGGGGCGCCGCGGGGGTGGCCCCGGGCCCCTACGCCCCCTCGGCCGGCTGCGCGAGCAGCACGTAGCCCATGCCCCTGCGGGTCTGCAGCAGCTCGCCCCCCTGGCCGGCGCGCCTGAGGGCGCCGCGCAGGTTGCTCACGGCCCGGTCGAGGGCCTCGGCGTCAAGGCCGGGGTCGTAGTCGCGGCCCCAGATCGCCTCGGCGCATGACTCGCGGGTGCACAGCTCGCCCAGGTGCCGGTAGAGGTGGGTGAGCAGCCGGTGCTGCCCCGGGGTCAGCTCGAGGGGCTGGGCGCCGAGGTAGAAGAGCTGGGCCCGCTCGTCGAGGCGCAGGCGCGAGGCCGGCACGACGGTGGGGTCGGGGTCAACAAAGCGCAGCAGCTCGGCGGCGGCGCCCAGGCCGATCGCGTCGCGATTGCTCAGCAAGTGCGGGCCGGTGAGCTGCTGGCCGTTCACGAAGGTGCCGTTGGCGCTGCCGGAGTCGTGCAGGACGTGGCGCGGCCCCTCGCGCACGATGCGGGCGTGCAGGCGCGAGACCGTCTGGCGGCGCACCACGACGTCGCACATGGACGAGCGGCCGAGGGTGTGCTCGGCGGCGCTCAGCAGCAGTTCGCCGGGGGCAACCTCGTCGGTCAGGGCCACCAGGCGCGCGATCGGGGTCTCGTCGTGCTCGGGCATGGGCCTATTGTACCGCACGGCGCGCGGCCCCGCCGTGCTACAATAGCTCGCGTCGCCCTTCGCCCTCGCCGCGGTGCGCCATGCTAGAGCCAGGCTCCCTCATCCTGCAGCGCTACCAGATCGTGCGCCTGATCGGGCGCGGCGGCATGGGCGCGGTCTACGAGGCCCTGGACCGGCGGCTGCGCAACACGGTGGCGCTCAAGCAGATGATCGGCAGCTCGGAGGAGAACGCCGAGGCTTTCGAGCGCGAGGCCCAGCTGCTGGCGGCCCTGCGCCACCAGGCCCTGCCCAAGGTGATTGACTACTTCCGCGACGCGGCGGGCCGCTTCCTGGTGATGGAGTTCTTCGGCGGCGCCGACCTGGCGGCGCTCCAGGCCCGCCACGGCGCCCCCTTCCCCCACGACGAGGTCGCCGCGTGGGCCGCCCAGCTGCTGGCCGCCCTCGACTACCTGCACACGCGCCAGCCGCCGGTGCTGCACCGCGACATCAAGCCCCAGAATATCAAGCTGACCCCCGAGGGCCAGGTGGTGCTGCTCGATTTCGGCCTGGCCAAGGGCGCCGGCGCCGGCAGCCCCGCCAGCTTCTTCGGCTACACGCTCCAGTACGCCCCCCTCGAGCAGATCGAGGGCAGCGGCACCGAGCCCCGCTCCGACCTCTACGCCCTCGCCGCCACGCTCTACCACCTGCTCACCGACCGCCCCCCGGCCAGCGCCCCCGTGCGCGCCGACGCCGTGCTCGGCGGCCGGCCCGACCCGCTGCGCCCCGCCCGCGAGCTGAACCCGGCGGTGCCCGCCGAGCTGAGCGACCTGCTCGGCGCCGCCCTGGCCCTGCGCCGCGAGGACCGCCCGGCCTCGGCGGCGGCCTTCCACGAGGCCCTCGCCGTGGCCGCGTCGCACACGGCCCGCACCATCGGCTGGGCCGAGGGGCCGCCGTCGAGCGCGCCGGCCTCGCCCGCGCCGCCGGCCGCCGGCCAGGCCCGCCCGATCAGCGTCGGCTGGGACCAGGTGCGCCAGGCCGCCCGCGCCCAGGCCGACCACGCCCTGCGCGAGCTGGCCGGCACCCCGCGCCGCCTCGGCCCCTACCTCCCCGAGGTCTACGTGCCCCGCCCCGAGGTCGAGCCCGAGCTGGCGGCCTTCCTCGCCGGCCCCAGCGGGGCCCTGCTGCTGCTAGGCGACTCGGGCGTCGGCAAGACCTGCCTGCTGGCCCATTGGGCCGAGGGCCTGCGCGACGCCGGCGACGCGGTGCTCTTCTACCGCTGCGGCGGCTCCCTCGGCCCCGAGGTTGACCGCGAGATCGCCCGCGACCTGGGGCGCGAGGCCCCTGAGCTGCTGCTGCACGACCTCGGCGAGATCGGGCGCCTGGCCGAGGCGGCCCGCCGGCGCCTGGTGATCATCTTCGACGCGCTGAACGAGTACCGCGGCGGCGCCCAGGCCGGCCCCGAGGCCCTGCTCAAGCAGATTGACGCCCTGGTCGGCCGGGCCGCCGGCCCCTGGGTGCGCGTGGTGGCCAGCTGCAACAGCGCCACCTGGGGCCAGCTCGAGCGCGCCGGCGCCACCCGCCTCCACTGGAGCGCCTACCACCACGCGGGCGACGGCGAGCCCCGCCTGGCCCTCGGCCCCTTCGCCCCCGCCGACCTGGCCGAGGCCTACCCGCGCTACAGCCGCTTCTTCCAGATCCAGACCCCCCTCGAGAGCCTGCCCCCCGCCCTGCGCGAGCGCCTGCGCAAGCCGCTCATGCTGCGCCTGAGCGCCGAGACCTATCGCGACGCGGCGCTGGTCACCTCGGCCCGCGGCCTCAGCCTCGGCCTGTTCCGGCGCTTCTACGACGAGCGCGTGCGCCAGCGCCGCGAGCAGATCTTCATGGACGAGCTGGCCGCCGAGATGCTGCGCCGCGGCCAGACCTCCGCCCCCCTGCGCGAGCTGGCCCGCAACGAGCGCCTGCGCGACGAGCTGCTGAGCGACGAGCCCGACTCGACCTATATCCGCCTGCTCGACGGCGGCGTGCTCGCCGAGCTGGGCGGCGACCCCTTCGGCGGCGAGGTGGTCACCTTCGCCTACGCCGAGGTGGGCGCCTACGTGCTCGCCCGCCACCTCCTGGCCGACCCGGCCGCCCGCGGCCGGCTGCCCGCCCTCGTCGGCGAGCTGGTCGAGCGCTCGCGCGGCTTCCCCCTGGCCTTCGACGTGGCCCGCACCGCCCTGCTCATCGCCCGCCAGCCCGAGGCCCTCGCCGAGCTGGCCCAGTCGCCCGACATCGAGCTGCGCGAGCTGGTCGCCCAGAGCCTGGTCGAGCTCCACGCCGACGAGCCCGCCGCCGCCGCCGAGCTGATCAAGGGCCTCTGCCAGCGCGACTCGGACGAGGCCCGCCGCACCGGCCTCAAGGCGGCCTACTACATCGGCCCGCGGGCCCGCGAGATCTTCCTCTGGGCCGCCAGCAGGGGCAGCCCGGCCCTGCGCCGCGTCGCTCGCGACACGCTCTACCTGACCTGGCACAACGACCCCGACTTCACCTACGGGCTGCTGCGCGAGCTGGTGGCCAGGGTCGGCCCCGGGGCCCTGCGCGACCTGCGCAACATCGTCGAGTTCTTCTTCGAGCTGTCGGTGGTGATCTATATCAACCACCCCGAGCGCCCCGACGTGCGCGACACGACCGTCGAGCTGTACTACGAGCTGGCCCGCCAGCGGCTCCACCTCGATATCCTCAACACGGGCATGTTCGGCAAGACGATCGAGGACCTGATCTTCCAGGCCGTGGCCAGCGCCTTCTCGCAGCCCATCCTCGACACCATGCTGATGGCCGAGGTGGTGCCCGTCGAGCAGTTCTTCGCCGTGCCCCCCGAGGAGCGGGCCATCCTGGTGCGCGTCGCGCCCCTCTTCGACCCGGCCACGCCCCTCGCGCCCTTCGCGGGCGAGCTGGAGGCCCTGCTGCGGGCCGAGAACCTGTTCTTCAACCTGGTCGCGATCGCCCAGCTCGCCATCCACGCCGCGGCCGACCTGCCCGCCGCCGAGCCGGTGGTCAGGGCGCTGTTCGAGCGCCTGCCCGGCGAGGGGCGCCTCTGGGTGCTGCTCAGCTTCAGCGTGCTGCTGCCCGACACCCCGCCCGCCTGGGCGCCCCTGGTCGAGGAGCTGACCGAGCGCCTGTTCGCCGCCCACCCCCGCCTGGTCTACGGCCAGGAGCCGAGCGCGCTCCAGCGCCTCGGCGACCTGCTGCTGCTGCCCCTCGGCCTGGCCTACGCCAAGGTCGGCCAGACCATGCCCCTGATCGAGCTGATGCTCCAGGACGGGCTGCTGCGCGGCGACGAGCGCCAGGTCGAGCGCGTGGTGGCCGGCCTGGCCCCCGTGGGCTTCTACCACCCCGAGCCGGTCTTCCGCCTGTTGGGCGACGTGCTCACGGCGAGCGAGGGGCGGGCGCCCGCGGCCCTCACCGCGACCCTGGCGACGATCCGCACCATGCACCTCGACGCCGCCGATGTGTTCATGGCCCGCCACGGCCTCAGCGACGAGGCCCAGCGGCGGGTGGCCGCCGCCGCCGACAGCGAGCTGGTGCGGCGCCACATCTACTGGCTCGGGCTCTACAACCAGGTCGTGCACTCGTGCCTGCACTACCCCAAGATGCGCCGCCAGATGGCCATGGGCGCGATGGAGATGCTGGCCCGCGCGAAGGGGCCCCAGGAGTTCATCGGGGCCTACACGGCCACGGTGTTCCGCATGCTGCGCGAGGCGGGGTTCCGGCTCAGCGAGTGGACGACGCCTTAGCGGGCGTGGGGGTGGCTCCGCAGGGGCGGCCCTGCGAACCCGCTTTTTGTGGGAGGGCCGGCGGCGGCCCTCCCACGCCCACCCGCGCCGGGGCTTGCGCCCCTGGACCCCGTAAAGCGCTAGCTGTGCCCTGTACGCGCCCGGCGTGTCATGCCGCCTGGGCGCTGCCGTCGGGTGGGCCGGGAGTGGGTGCATGACCTGGCCGGCCCTGCCCCCGCGGCGCCCCCAGCGAGGTGTGCCAGTTGCCCGGCAACGGGTGGCGCCCTTCCCCCGGTGCTTGGGCCGCCCACGCCGGCCGGGCGCCCACCCCCGGCGGGGGCACCCGAACGCCAGCGCCCACGGGGCCTGACCACGACAGCGTAGAGACGCCTCGCCGGGGGCGTCTCTGCCCGGCTGGGCGGCTGAGCCGTTGGTGGTGAAAGCCCACGCGCTTGCCGGAGCACAAGGACACGCCGCGTTTCAGAGCTCGACCGTGAGCCGTTGGTGGTGAAAGGGCGCCTCGACCGCCGCCGCGGCCCGGGCGAACCTGTTTCAGAGCTCAACCGTGAGCCGTTGGTGGTGAAAGTGAAGCGTCAAGAGTTGTATCTTCCTGGCGATTGCGTGTTTCAGAGCTCAACCGTGAGCCGTTGGTGGTGAAAGGTATCAGCTCGTCGTCCATCTCGAGATCGATGTACAGTTTCAGAGCTCAACCGTGAGCCGTTGGTGGTGAAAGCTGACTGGTGAGCTTCTCACCCAGCTCGCGGCGCAGTTTCAGAGCTCAACCGTGAGCCGTTGGTGTGAAAGCGCGCAGCGGCCTCGCCTGCCCCGGATGCGCCGAGGTTTCAGAGCTCAACCGTGAGCCGTTGGTGTGAAAGGGAGAGCGCCAGGCTGGTCTTGCCGAGACTCGGGCGTTTCAGAGCTCAACCGTGAGCCGTTGGTGTGAAAGGTACTTCCGCGTGGCCGCCGTCGCGAGCGATGTCCTGTTTCAGAGCTCAACCGTGAGCCGTTGGTGTGAAAGGCCGCTCCCCTGCGCGGCGCCAGGGTCGGCGCTACGGTTTCAGAGCTCAACCGTGAGCCGTTGGTGTGAAAGTCTTCTCATCGGTCCGATCGAGCGCGTCAGGTCGAGTTTCAGAGCTCAACCGTGAGCCGTTGGTGTGAAAGGTGCTTGTGGCCGTTGGCGTAATGAAGGCACTCGGGGTTTCAGAGCTCAACCGTGAGCCGTTGGTGTGAAAGGCCCGGACCATAGCCCGATACCGGCGGCGTGGGCGAGTTTCAGAGCTCAACCGTGAGCCGTTGGTGTGAAAGTGGCGCCAGCGGAGCGAAGCGAAGCGGCGCCACAGGTTTCAGAGCTCAACCGTGAGCCGTTGGTGTGAAAGCCGGCGTCTTCCGGCTCGGCTGGGGGATTGACCAAGTTTCAGAGCTCAACCGTGAGCCGTTGGTGTGAAAGATAGTGATGGTGTGCGGGCGGCGGTAGCTGCGGGCTGTTTCAGAGCTCAACCGTGAGCCGTTGGTGTGAAAGCCAGGCCCGCACCCGGCGCAGACACCGGGACAGCCGTTTCAGAGCTCAACCGTGAGCCGTTGGTGTGAAAGAGCGGCAGGGCGCCAGAAGGACGAGCAGTTGACCAGGTTTCAGAGCTCAACCGTGAGCCGTTGGTGTGAAAGTCGACGTGGACCACCTCAACGGGGACGGGGACGCCGTTTCAGAGCTCAACCGTGAGTCGTTGGTGTGAAAGCGTGTTTTTGCTAGTCTAATAGTTGACCACCCCCGCCGGGAGTGATCGCCGAAA
>DAOLDO010000272.1:0-7764 GCA_035327325.1 Chloroflexaceae bacterium
CCGGCCACGGGGGGGCGGCCGAGGCCCTCGCCTTCAGCCCAGACGGCGCCCCCCCCGCCGCCGGCTCGCGCGGGCGCCTGGCCCGCCTGTGGGACACCCGCTCCTGGCGGGCCGCGGCCACCCTCGAGGGCCACGAGGGCGCGGTCGAGGCCCTCGCCTTCAGCCCCGACGGCGCCCTGGTGGCCACAGGCGCGGCGGACCAGCTCGTGCGCGTCTGGCGGCGCGCCGACGGCGCCTCGGTGCGCGCCCTCGCCGGCCACGCCGGCCCGGTGGCGGGCGTGGCCTTCAGCCCCGACGGCGCGGCCCTGGCCAGCGTCGCCGAGGACGAGCGCCTGCTCACCTGGCGGGTGGCCGACGGCGCCCAGCTGGCCTCGCTGCGCCCCCTCAGCGGCCACGTGACGAGCCTGGCCCTCAGCCCTGGCGGCGAGCAGCTCGCCGTCGGCAGCAGCAGCAGCTCCGTCGCCGTCTACAGCCTCGCCGAGGAGGGCGGCACCCGCATGCGCCAGAGCGAGCACCGCGGCGCCGTGATCAGCGCGGCCTTCGCGGGGGACGACCATCTGGTCACCGCCTCGGCCGACCGGACCCTGCGCATCTGCGCCCTCGAAGGCGGGGCGTCGAGCATTATGCTCCAGACCCACGGCGCGCTCCACGCCGCCGCCGTCGCCCCCGGCGGGCGGCTGCTGGCCAGCAGCGACGGCGAGGGCACCGTGCAGCTCTGGCGGCTCGCGGCGCCGCCCGGGACGCCCGGCGGGGCCTTCTGGCGCGTGCTGCGCGGGCTGCGCGGCCGCCCCCGCCTGATCGCCTTCGACGCCGGCGGCGCCGCCGTCGCCGTCAGCTCGGACGACGGCAGCGTGCGCCTGTGGCGCCTCGCCGAGCGCGACGGCGAGGCCGCCGACCCCGACCTCACCCTGGCCTTCGCGGGCGGGCGCGCCCGCAGCCTGGCCTTCAGCCCCGACGGCGCCCTGCTCGCCGCCGGCGGCGACGGGGGCGCCGTGCAGGTCTGGCGCGCGTCCGACGGCGCCCAGGCCGAGAGCCTGACGGGCGCCGGCCAGGCCGCCACCAGCCTGGCCTTCGCGCCGGACGGGCGCGCCCTCGTCGCCGGCGACGCGGGCGGCGGCCTGCGCGTCTGGCGCCTGGGCGAGAGCCGCCGCCGCCCCCCCGCCGTTCTGCTCGCCCACGGCGGGGCCGTCGGCCACCTGGCCTACGGCCCCGGCGGTCGGCTAGTCAGCGGCTCGTCCGACGGGACGATCAGGATCTGGCGGCTCTGAGGGCCGCCAGCACCCGCTCGGGCGTGAAGGGCATGGCCGTGACCCACGCGCCCGTCGCGGCGTGGATGGCCGCGGCGACCGCCCCCGGGAACGGCACCAGCGGCAGCTCGGCCATGCCCCGCGCGCCGAACGGCCCCTCGGGGTCGGCCAGCTCGAGGATCACTGGGACGATCTCCGGCGGCGTGTCGAGGATGGTCGGCAGCAGATAGGTGCTGAAGCCCGGCGTCAGCACCCGGCCGTCGCGCATCTGGAACTGCTCGGTGAGCACGTAGCCCAGGGCCTGGGCCAGCCCGCCCTCGACCTGCCCCTCCACCTGCTGCCGGTTCACCGCCCGCCCCACGTCGTGCGCGCTGATCACGCGCAGCACCCGTACCAGCCCCGTGCTTACGTCAACCTCAACCTCGACGGCCTGGGCGGCGTAGCCGTAGGCGTAGTTCGGCCGCCCGGCGGTGGTCACGGGGTCGAGGGGCGTAGTGCGCGGCGCCTTGTACTGGACCGTGGCCCGGGCGGGGCGCTCCTCGTCGTGCCAGCTCGCGAGGGCCGCCGCCGCGGCTTCCTTCACGGCCCGCCCGGCCATCAGGGTCAGGCGCGAGGCCGAGGCCGAGCCCGCGTTGGGCGCCTCGGCGCTGTCGTCGGCGATGATGCGCACGGTCTCGAGGGCCACGCCAAGGGTCTCGGCGGCGATCTGGCGCAGGATCAGGTGCGCGCCCTGCCCCACGTCGGCGGCGCCCACCCGCAGGTCGGCCCGCTCGATCGCCGCCCCCCCGAACAGCTCGACCGTCGCCGTGGCCTGCTCGTCGAAGCCGAACGAGTAGCCCAGGTTCTTGATCCCGCACGCGACGCCCACGCCGCGCCTGAGCGCGGGGTCAGGCGGGGCGGGGAGCGCGGGCCGCGAGGCAAGCTCCGCGAGGGCCGCATCCAGGCACTCGCGCACGCTCACCCCCGGCGGGAGGGGCTGCTGGGTCGGCTCGAGGCTACCCTCGCGGTAGAGGTTGATCCGCCGCAGTTCGACCGGGTCCATGCCGAGGGCGTGGGCCAGGCGCGTGACCATGACCTCGCTGGCGAGCTGGGCCTGGGGGGCCCCGAAGCCCCGGAAGGCCCCCGAGGGTACGTTATTGGTGTAGACGGCGTAGGCGTCTACGTGGATGTTGGGCACCTCGTAGCAGCCGCTGGCGAAGAGTGCCACGCACTTGATCACCTCGGCGCTGGTGGAGGCGTAGGCGCCGCCGTCGGCCGTGGCCGTGGCCTCCACGGCGACGATGCGCCCGTCGCTGTTGGCGCCCCAGCGGCAGCGGATCGTCACAGGGTGGCGCTTGTGGTGGCCGACCAGGGACTCCTCGCGGTCCCAGACGATCGCCACCGGGCGGCCGAGGCGCCAGGCCGCCAGGGCGAGCAGGTGCTGGACCGAGAGGTCCTCGCGGCCGCCGAAGGCCCCGCCGATGGCGGCGTAGCGCACCACCACCCGCTCCTCGGGCAGGCCCAGCACCTCGGCGATCTGGCGCCGGTCCTCGTGGAGCCACTGGCCCGCGGTCTCGACGACCACCCGGCCCTGCTCGTCGAGGAAGGCGACCCCGGCCTCGGGCTGGAGGAAGGCGTGGTCCTGCCAGGGCGTGCTGAACTCGCCCTCGAGCACCAGGTCGGCGGCGGCGAGGGCGGCCGCGGCGTCGCCCTTGCGGATCGGGCAGTGGTAGACCAGATTGCTGCCCAGGCCCGCGTGCACGAGGGGCGCCCCCGCGTCGAGGGCGGCCAGGGCGTCGGTGACGGCGGGCAGCGCCTCGTAGTCCACGGCGACGAGGCGGGCGGCCTCCTCGGCGGCCTCGCGGGTCTCGGCGACCACCAGGGCCACGCGGTCGCCGGCGAAGCGCACCACGTCGCCACAGAGCACCGGCTGGTCGGGGGTGACCAGGCCGTAGGCGTTGTGGGGCACGTCGGCGGCGGTGAACACGGCGACCACGCCCGGGTGGGCCAGGGCGGCGGCAGTGTGAATGGCCCTGATGCGAGCGTGGGGTCGGCCGGCGAAGACCACCTTGAGCTGGAGCATGTCGGGGCGCACGAGGTCGCCGGGGTAGCGGGCCGCGCCGGTGACTTTGGCCAGGGCGTCTGGGCGGGGGAGCGGGGCGCCGATCAGGGTGCTCATAGGCTATTATTCCGCTACAACACGAACTACATCAGCGAAGGGGGCCGGCATGGTGGACGAGCGACGGCCGGGGAATGTGGGGCTGGGGTGCGCGTTGAGCCTGCTGGTGCTGCTGGCTGGCGTGGTGATGGGGTCCGCCCTGACCCTGGGCATGCTCGGGCTCGGCCCCGGCGCCCTGCTGGCGGGGCGCCAGGCGCCAACCGCCATGCCCCCGGCGGCGACGACGCCAACGGTCGAGCCGCCGACGGCCCTGCAGGGCGAGGCCGCGCCGGGGCGGCGCCTGGTCTGGGGCTCGGCCATCGCCCTCGACAGCGACACGCGCGAGCCCGACCTGCTGGTGGTCAGCCGCAACTACGACCGCAAGCCCGACAGCGACTCGCTCGCCTACCTCAGCCCCGACGCGGGGGCCGTGCGCTGGGAGAGCCGGCCCCTGGGCAGCAACGGCAACAGCTGGGTGGTGGCCTACGGCGACACCATGGTGCTGGTCGCCGACAACGCGCGCCTCGTTGGCCTGCGCCGCGCGAGCGGCGAGCTGGCCTGGGAGGCGCCCCTGACCGACGGGATCGCCTACAGCATCTGCCGCGACTGCCTGCAGGTCTTCGGCGAGGTAGTCGTGGCCCTGCCCCAGGACGGCGTGCTCCAGGCCTTCGACCTGGCCACGGGCGCGCCCCGCTGGAGCGTGCGCCTGCGCCAGCCGACCCGGCAACTGGTGCGGGTGGGCGCCCTGGTCGGCGTGCCCGACAGCCTGCCCGACGCCCCGAGCTACGGCTCTCTCTACCTCTACAACCCGGCGGACGGCGCCCCGGCGGGCGAGATCCTCCCGAGCTGCACGGAGGCGGGCGGCTCCGAGCGGCGCATCAGCTACTATATGGACATTGGCGTGGACCCGACCGGGCGCACCCTGGCCTGGCTGGTGCCGAGCTCGCCCGTCTGCCTGGTGGCCTACGACATCCCCACGGGCACGCTCAGCCGCACCAGGCTCGAGGGCTTCAAGGGCGGCGACCTGAAGGAGCGGGCCAGCCTGTGGTCCGGCGATACGCTCTACCTGAGCGACGGCGCCCGGATCTACGCCGTGGGCGCGCAGGAGCAGCGGCTGGTGCTCGAGGCCGAGGACCACGCCGTGCGGCCCCTGGCGGCGAGCGGGTCCGCCCTGCTCGTCGAGGCCAGGCGGACGCGTGGGTCGAGCCGCTACGAGCTGTGGGCGCTCGACCTCCCGAGCGGCGAGCGACGCTGGGAGCGGGTGCTGGAGGCCGACGACCCGCGCGAGTCGGCCCGCGACATCGGCGACTTCGTGGCCGGGCTGGTGGGCGATGCCGTGGCCCTGGTCGAGCAGCGCGAGGCGCCCGAGCAGATCGTCTACGAGCTGATCGGCCTGGCAGACGGCGCGAGCCGCGCCAGGGCGGCCCTGGCCGTGAGGGACCCTGGCGACGCGATCCGCGGGGCGACATGGGGTCGCGACCATGTCTTCCTCTCCATTGACGAGCTCTACGGCGTCGAGCTGAGCAGCGGGCGCACGGCCTACGCCTGGCCCTGAGCGTCGCGGGCCGCCGCGGCCTGGACGGCGGCGACGATCTTGGTGTAGCCGGTGCAGCGGCAGATGTTGCCGCCCAGGGCGGCCTGGATCTGCCCCAGGTCCGGCCGCGGGTGCTCCTCGAGCAGTCTGGCGCCCGCCATGAGCATCCCGGGGATGCAGTAGCCGCACTGCACCGCCCCCTCGGCGATGAAGCTGGCCTGCAAAGGATGAAGCATGAGGGATGCAGGATGAAGCCCGGCCGGGGCCGTGCCCTGCTGCCCGCCCGAGGCCCGGTACGCCTCGGCCAGCCCCTCGATCGTCGTGACCTCGCGGCCGTGGGCCTGGCCGGCGGGCACCAGACAGCTCATGACGGCCTGGCCGTCCAGCCAGACCGTGCAGGCGCCGCACTCGCCCTCGGCGCAGCCCTCCTTCGTACCCGTGAGGCCCGCGTCCTCGCGCAGGGCGTCCAGCAGCGTCTTGCCGGGCGCGAGGGTCGCCGGGGCGCCGTTGACGGTCGCCTCGACGGTCGCGACCGTCGGCGCGGGGCCGGCCCCAAGCTCCGGCCTCGGGGTCTCCCGGTCTCCCGGCCTCCCGGTCTCCAGCAGCACGGGCCGCTCGGGCCAGCCGGCGGCCTCGTCGCGGGCGGCGAGGCGGCCGAGGGCGCGGGCGACCAGGGCGGCGACGGCCTCGCGCCTGTAGCCGGCAGAGCCGCGCACGTCGTCAATCGGGGCGCACGCCTCGAGGGCCAGCTCCGCGGCGCGCGCGATCGCCTCGGGGCCGAGGGGCCGCCCGACGAGGGAGTCCTCGGCGGCGGGGGCGCGCACGATCGTGGGCGCGACGCAGCCGAGGGCGATGGCCGCCGCGCTCACGGGGGCGTCGGGCCCGTCGCCGGCGAAGGCGAGCACGGCGGCGACGTTGACCACGGCGATGGCCTGGGCGCGGCGCAGGCCGAGCTTGAGGAAGACCCCGCGGCGGCGCGGGCCGAGGGCCGGGACGCGGATCTCGCGCAGGATCTCGCCCGGCCGCAGGTCGGTGCGGCGCACGCCGGTGTAGAACTGGCCGATCGGCACGGCGCGCTCGCCGTCGCGGCCGGTCAGGGCCAGCTCGGCGCCGAGGGCCACGAGGGCGGTGATCGTGTCGTTGGCGGGCGAGGCCGTGACCAGGTTGCCCGCGACGGTGGCCCGGGCCCTGATCTGGGGCGCGCCGACCTCGAGGCTGGCCTGGGCCAGGGGCAGGGCCCCGGCCACACAGGCGGGCGAGGCGACCACGTCGTTGTGGGTGGCGAGGGCGCCCAGGCGGACCGTGGCGCCGTCGGCGGCGACGTAGCGCAGCCCAGCGACGCGGCTGAGGTCAATCAGGGACTCGGCGGGGCGCAGGCCGCGCCCGAGCTCGACCAGCACATCGGTGCCGCCGGCCACCATGCGGGCGCCGGGGTGGGCCTGCAGCAGGGCGATAGCCTCGGCGAGGGTCTCAGGCTGAAAGTAGCTGCGCCACATAGACGCCCTTTCTGGCAATGAACTTGCAATGGCTGGCCCTGAGGGGCGCCGCTGCGCGCCATACAGAGGAGGCCAGCATGGATCCTAATCCTTTCGTCAACCCCCCGATCGGCCTTATCATCTTCGGCCTCGTGATCGTCCTGCTCCTGGCTGCCGTGATCTACGGCCTGGGCGCCTGGGGCGCCGGCAAGATGCGCCAGGGGCGGGTCGAGGACAGCACCGACATTCCCTACCCCGACCGGCCGCAGAGCGCCGACGACCGGGAGACCGTGGCCCACGCCCGCGCCGAGGCGGCGGCGAGCGACCGGGTGGTGAGCGACCAGCAGATCAGGGAGCTGGAGCTCGGCGCCGACCGCAAGGTGGTGCCCCAGACCCCCACTCGCGGCGAGCGCCCGGTTGACGCCGCGGACCGCGACAAAGACCTCCACCAGATCGGCCCCCAGTCGGCCGGGGCGACGAGCCCGGCCCGCGAGCAGCGCGACGACGAGGAGCGCAGCCCGCTCTAGGCTAGGCGCTCAGCCGGGCGAGAGTGTGGGCGAGCACGGCCACGCCCTGGCAGATGTGGTCGAGCTCGGCGTGCTCGTCGGGCCTGTGGCTGACCCCGCCGCGACAGGGGATGAAGATCATCGCCGTCGGGCAGAGCCGGGCCATGAACAGGCTGTCGTGGTAGGCGCGGCTGACCATGATCTGGCGGGCGAGGCCGAGCTGGTCGCAGGCCGTGACGATCGCCTCGATCACCGTGGGGTCGCAGGTGGCCGGCGGGTCGGCGTTGAGCTGCTCGAGCTCGTGGCCGACCCTGCGCCTGTTGCAGACGGCCTCGACCGCGTCGCGGATCGCGGCCAGGGCGTGGTCGCGCGGCTCGGCCGCCACGTCGCGCACGTCAATCTCGAGGGTCGCGGCGCTGGGGATGGCGTTAACGGCGCCCGGCGCGATCTGGAACACACCGGTCGTGGCGACGGTGTTGGGGCTGCCGGTGGAGAGGGCCGCGTGCTCGACGGCCAGGGCCACCTCGGCGCCGGCCAGCAGGGCGTCCTTGCGCTCGAGCATGAGCACGGCGCCGGCGTGCCCGCCCTGGCCCTTCAGGCGCAGGCGCAGAGTGGCCGGGGCGGCGATGGCCCTGACCACGCCGATCGGCAGGCCCTCGGTCTCGAGGATGGGGCCCTGCTCGATATGCAGCTCGACGAAGGCCGCGTAGTGGCCGGGGCCGAGGCGCACCGCCTCGAGGGGGCCGGCGAAGCCCGCGGCGGCGCGCAGCTCGTCGAGGCCGCGGCCCGCGGGGTCGCGTAGGACGCGCAGCTGCTCGGGGCCGAGGGCGCCGGCGAGGGCCCGGCTGCCCAGACAGCCAATGCC
>DAOLDO010000273.1:0-7759 GCA_035327325.1 Chloroflexaceae bacterium
CCAGCTCGGCGTCGCCGCCCACGCTGCCCAGCTCGAGGCGCCCGCTCACGGCCCCCGCCTCCAGGTCGCCGCCGACGCTGCCGGCTCGCAGCTCGCGCACGGCGCCGCAGCTCAGGTCGCCGCCGACACTGCCGACGCTGACGGGGCCCTCCAGGTCGCCGTCGAGCTCGAGGTCGCCGCCGACGCGGCTCACCTGCAGGGCGGCGATGCCGCGGGCCTCCAGGTCGCCGCCCACCTCGCCCACGCTCACGGCCCCCGCGCCGTCGCCGGCGACGCTCAGGTCGCCGCCAACGCTGCCGGCGTGCAGCGGGGCCGCCAGGCCCGCGACCTCCAGGTCGCCGTCCACCTTGCCGACGCTGATCGCCTCGGCGATCGCCTCCAGGTCGAGGTCGCCGGCGACCCGCTCGATCGCGAGGCTGCGCACGCCCTCGACCCGGGCGTCGCCGTCGCAGCGGCCGACGGCGAGGGCGGCGCGGGCGGGCACCCGCAGCGCCAGGTCGTCGTCGCAGCCGTCGAGCACCAGCTCGTCGCCCTCCTGGTGCAGCTCGCGGATCTGGCCGTCGGTCTCGACCAGGATCTCGTTCTCGTCCCAGACCTCGACCGCGAGGTCGCCGCTGACCCGGGCAATCCGGACCCGCGGCTCGGCGCCCGCGGGGAAACGCTGCTCAGTCATTCGTTACGCTCCTTGCTACTCCACGAACAGCTCGACCCGCTCGCCCTCCTCGAGGTCCTGCCACTCGAGCAGGCGGCCAGTGGCCCCCCGCCCGACGCTGCGCAGCAGGTCCTCGAGGGCGCTGCCGCTCAGCTGCGGGGCGAGGCGGGCGCCCAGGCGCAGGCCCACGTTGACCAGGCCGACGGGGATGGTGACGTTGGCCTTCTGGCGCCCGGTCTGCAGGTCGCTGACCCGCACGCGCACCAGGCGCGCCCGGCCGCGCTCGGCGCCCCTGGCCTCGGCGGACAGGGCGTCGAGGAGCTGGCCGCCCTCGGCGGCGGAGACCTGGCCGGCCTCGATCATCTTCAGGATGCGGTCGCGCTCGTTCTGCATAGGGTGTAGGGGTCTGGGGGAACCTGGTTCCCCCAGCTCAGCTCTTCAGCATACGCATGGCGTCCTCGACGCTGATCTCGCGGGCGGCGAGGCGGTCGAGCACCTGGCGCCGGTCGGGCCTGCCGTCGCCCTCGGGGGCGCCGCCCAGGGCGGTGACGATCTCGTCGAGGCGGGCCCTGGCGGTGTTGTAGGCGATCTCCAGCTCGGCGGCAAGCTTCTGGATGTTGCCGCGGGTCTTGACCATCAGCTCGACGAACTCGAGCTGCTCGGGGGTGAGGCGGCCGATCCAGCCGAGGCTGAACTGGCCCTCGATCACGATCCCGCTCTCGGGGCACTCGAGCCTGGTGACGACAAGCTCGCCCCCGCTCACCGGGTCGCGGGTGAGTAGACGGTGCATATGGCCTCCTAGTTCTGGTGTGGCACACGCGGGGTATGGTGAGGCGCGAGGTAGACCCGGGCGCCCTCGCCGCCGAAGGCGAGCAGCCTGGCGCCGAGGCCGACCAGGGCGCGCCCGGCGCGGCGCGCCGCGGCCCGGACCAGCCCCCGCCGCGGGCCCTCGTCCCCGGGGGCGCGCGCACGCCGGTGGTGGGCCCGCTCGAGACGGGCCAGGGTCTCGAGGGTGTAGATGTCGCGCAAGCTCGACATGGCCTCCTCCTCTGGTGGGGCGCCGGCGATATTTGCTGCTTGGTTGGCGCTTTTTGCTATCGGCACGGAGATATTAGCACTTTTGGAAAGAAATGTCAATACGTATGGCATTTATTTCTATTACTTTGGAGAAAAATGCCAGAGCTGGCCCCGTGGTCGCTGCGGGCGGGGGAGGGTGTCGGCGCCCGCGCATGTGTGCTATAATGCGTCCCTGAGCGGTCCTGGCGCCACATGTGAGGAGCGACGATGGCGGCAAGAGGCAGCAACAAGGCGTCTGGCGGCCGCAGGCCCGCGCCGAAGAGCCGGGCGCCGCGCAAGGGCGCCCACAGGGAGCCCCGCCTCGGGCTCACCCTGCGCCCCGAGCACCAGCGCGACCTGTTCGCCCTCGGCCTGATCACGATCGCCCTGGTAACGATCATCTTCTTCGCCACCGGCATCGCCGGCGGCGCCGGCTCGCTCTACGTCGAGGTCGTGCGCACGGCCTTCGGCGGCGGGGCCGTGGTCGTGCCCGTGACCCTGGGCCTGCTCGGCATCGCCATCCTGATCCAGGAGCGCTTCCACGACTCGAAGCTCAGCGGGGCCAACGTGGCCGGCACGCTCCTGATCATCACCGCGATCCTGGCCCTGCTCGAGTTCCCCGCCCACAGCACCCTCATGGTGGACCGGGCCAACCAGGGCGGCGGCTGGCTCGGCTTCTGGATGGTCGAGGGCCTCGACCGGGCCATCGGCCGCCCCGCCGCCGTGCTCGTGACGATCATCCTCGGGCTGGCCGGCGTGCTGCTGACCTTCAACCTCACCCTGCGCGAGTTGCTGACGGGCCTGGCCGCGCGCATGGCTGCCTTCTGGGCTCTGCTCTGGAGTGCCCCCCGCGCCGAGCGCCCCCGCCAGGCTCGCCCCGCCCTCGCCGACGCCGACCTGCCCTTCACCCCGCCCCCCCAGGGCGCCAGCGACGACCTCGTCCCCACGCCGATCGCCGCCCGCCCCACCCGGGCCAGCCTGTTCCAGCGCCCCGGCGATGCCCCGCCCCCCCGCGCCGATGCGCCCGCCCCGCCTGTGGTAGAGACGCCCCGGCGAGGCGCCTCCGCCCCGACGGCGCCAACGCCGACGGCGCAAACCCCGCCCACGCCCGCCCCGGCCGCCGCGCCAGCCTCCGCCCCCGCGGCCGCCCCGCCCGCCCCGCCCCGCGAGATCGTGCAGGAGGCCCTCGAGGGCTTCGAGGTCTCGCCCGTGCACCGGGCCTGGCCCCTGCCCGCCCTCGACATGCTCGAGCAGACCTCGTCGGACGGGCGCATGGGCGACGGCGATATCCGGAAGCTCTCGCGCACGATCGAGGACACCCTGGCCAGCTTCAAGGTCGAGGCCCAGGTGGTCAACGTCAATCCCGGCCCCGCCGTGACCCAGTTCGAGGTCCAGCCCGCCGTCGGGGTCAAGGTCAGCAAGATTACCTCGCTCGAGAAGGACCTGGCCCTGGCCCTGGCCGCCTCGTCGATCCGCATCGAGGCGCCCATCCCCGGCAAGTCGGCCGTGGGCATCGAGATCCCCAACTCGTCAATCTCGGTGGTCGGCCTGCGCGAGGTGGTTGACAGCGAGGAGTTCGAGCTCAGCAAGGGCAAGCTGAAGCTGCCCCTCGGCAAGGATATCAGCGGCAACCCGGTGATCGCCGACATGGCCAAGATGCCGCACCTGCTCGTCGCCGGCGCCACCGGCTCGGGCAAGTCGGTGGCGATCAACGCCTTCCTCAGCGGCCTGCTGCTCAAGCATACCCCCGACGAGCTGAAGCTGATCCTGGTTGACCCCAAGATGGTCGAGATGATCGTCTACAACCACATCCCGCACCTGCTCTCGCCCGTCGTCACCGAGCTCGAGCGCGTGGTGCCAACGCTCAAGTGGGCCACCCGCGAGATGGAGCGGCGCTACAAGATCTTCGCCCGCCACGGCGTGCGCAACCTCGACAGCTACAAGCAGCTGGCCCGCAGGCGCTCCGACCTCGAGCCGATGCCCTACATCCTGATCGTGATTGACGAGCTGGCCGACCTGATGATGATGGCGCCGGACGAGATCGAGACCTATATCTGCCGGCTCGCCCAGATGGCCCGCGCCACGGGCATCCACCTGATCATCGCCACCCAGCGCCCATCGGTTGACGTGATCACCGGCCTGATCAAGGCCAACTTCCCCTCGCGCATCGCCTTCGCCGTCACCTCCCAGGTGGACAGCCGGGTCATCCTCGACGTACACGGCGCCGACCAGCTGCTCGGCCGCGGCGACATGCTCTACATGGCCGCCGACGCCGCCAAGCTCGTCCGCATCCAGGGCACCTACGTCTCCGACCGTGAGGTCGAGCGCCTGGTCGAGTTCTGGCGCAAGGCCGTCCCCCCCGACACGCCCGCCGACAAGGCCCAGCCGGCAGACGGCAAGCCCGGCGGCTCCCTCGGCCTGAACGGCCCGCCTTTCAGCGGGGCGCTGCCCGGGCCCCGGCCCGCCGACGCGCCCGCGCCCGGCGCCGCCCCGGCGGCCGGCGCGCAGCCCGCGGCCCCCGAGTACCCCGACGAGGCGTTCAGGCCCCCCGCCGAGTTCCTCAGCGTGGACGAGCAGGACGAGCTGCTCCCCCAGGCGATCGACCTGGTCCGGCAGCACCAGCGCGCCTCGGCCTCGCTGCTCCAGCGCCGCCTGCGCATCGGCTACAGCAAGGCCGCCCAGCTGATCGACTTGCTCGAGCAGCAGGGCGTGGTCGGCCCCGCCGAGGGCGGCCGCTCCCGCGAGGTGCTCCAGCGCGACGGGCAGCCCGGCGCCTGACGTCCCGTCGCAGCGCGCCGCGCCCCCGTTTGCCGCGGCCCTACGCCGCGCGGTCGAGGGCGCGCAGGAAGCTGATGATCGCGGCGGGCGGCTCGGCCTCGATCTCGCCGACACCCTCGACGTGGGCGGCCAGGGCCTCGCCACACAGGGGGCAGACCGACTCGCAGGCGGCCACCGACCACGGCGACGCCTCGAGGCTCTCGGCGATCAGCCAGAGGTCGCGGCCGCGCCCGTCCGGCCTGACGAACCAACGGCCGCCGCGGCACCAGCGGCTCATACAGAACTGCTCACTCCACCCGGCCCCGGCCGCGTCGCGGCCCCCGCGGGCTGCATCCTCGCTCCTCATAGCAGACCCCTGACGTCTCCGCGCCGCGGCGCGGGCTGTGTTCGTCCATCGGCGGGCGGCGGTCGCCCTACGACGTCGTATACAAGGGGCGTGCCGCGAGATTGCCATAATCGAGGCGGCCTCCCCTGCATCTGCCGGGATCTCAGGGCGCCCGCGCCGGGGCGCCCTTGCGCAAGTCGTCTCGGAGCCGGCTACCGGGAGGCGACCAGGCGGAGCGGGCCCGCGGCGCGCACGTCGGCCGCGGCGATCACCCGGTCTGCCGTGGCGACGTTGGTCGCCAGGGGCACGTTGTGGACGTTGCAGAGCCGCAGCAGGGTCTGGATGTCGGGGTCGTGGGGGTGCTTATCGAGGGGGTCTACCAGGAAGATCACCGCCTCGACGCCGCCCTCGACCACATGGGCCCCGATCTGGGCGTCGCCGCCGTAGGGCCCGCTGGCCAGGCACTCGACCTCGAGCCCGACCTTGTCCACCAGCAGCTTGCCGGTGCTGGCCGTGGCCAGCAGGTGGTAGGCGCTCAGGCGCTCGCGGTTGTAGGTGGCGAAGGCGACCATGTCGGCCTTCTTGCCGTCGTGGGCGATCAGCGCAAGCTTCTTCATGAGATTCCTCCAGAAAATACGTGAAGAGCGCCCGCGAGGGGCACTCTTCATCGAGAGTGGGTCATCCGTATCGGCGCGGCACGCCGGGGCTATGCTCTGCGTCGAGATACAGGCACCCTACGCGAGGGAGTTACAGTCGAGTTACGGGGCCGGCCCCCGCGCCCCAACATTTCGCGCCCCGCGGGCGTATAATGGACGTAGCACGACCAGGAGGTCTTTATGTCGATCGAGTCGTTCCGCGACGGGGCGCGCCAGATCCTCGAGAACCTGCTCAACGAGACGCCCAAGGCCGACCGGCACGAGCTGCTCGAGGCCTACACCGAGGTGCTCACCAAGCTCTACGCCGCCGAGTCGCACCGGCTGCTCACCGAGGTGATCGAGGACGCCCGCACCCGCCTCGACGCCCGCCTCTCCCCCGACCCCGTCCGTCAGACCATCGCCGGGGTCCAGACCACCATCCAGGATATCTGGAACGCCCTCTGGAAGTGAGCCCCGGCAGGGACTCACGCAAAGCCGCAGAGCCGCCAGGGTTTTGCGCCTGATCGGCCCTGCTCGAGCCGTCACCCGGCCGCCCCCGGCCCGGCCCGGTGTATCATGGGCGTCACACTCTCGCTCAGCCCCGGAGCACGTGATGCCCACTATAGCCCCAGAGGGCGCCCAGGCCCTCGCCCGCGAGCTGTACGGCCTCGACGCCGCGGCGCGCCCGCTGCCCGGCGAGTACGACGCCAACTTCCACCTCGCGGCCGCGGACGGCGCCGAGTACGTCCTGAAGGTCATGCACGCCGGCGCCGAGCGCTCGACGGTCGAGCTGCAGGTCGCCCTGCTCGCCCACCTGGCCGCCCACGAGTCCGCCCTCGCCCTCCCGCGGGTCCGCCCGAGCCTCGCCGGCGCGCCGATCGCCGCGGCCAGGGTGGAGGGGGAGGAGCGGCTGGTCTGGCTGCTCACCTACCTGCCCGGCCGGCTGATGGCCGAGGCGCGTCCCCACGCTGACGAGCTGCTGTCCGGCCTCGGCACCTACCTGGGCCGCCTCGACGCGGCCCTCGCCGACTTCGCCCACCCCGCCGCCGCCCGCGAGCTGAGGTGGGACCTGGCCCGCGCCGGCTGGGCCCGCGAGGACCTGGGCGCCATCGCCGACCCCGGCCGCCGCGCGCTGGCGGCGCGCTTCCTCGACCGCTACGAGGCGGAGGCCGCCCCGCGCCTGCCCGGCCTGCGCCGCAGCGTCATCCACAACGACGCCAACGACTACAACGTCCTGGTGAGCGGGCCGCGCGAGTGGCCGCAGCGGGCCCTGGCGGTGATAGACTTCGGCGACGCCCTGCTGACCGCCACGGTCTGCGAGGTGGCGATCGCCGCCGCCTACGCCCTGCTCGGCAAGCCGGACCCCCTGGCGGCCGCGGCCCTGGTCGTCGGCGGCTACCACCGGGCCCACCCCCTGACCGACGACGAGCTGGCCGCCCTCTTCCCCCTGATCGGGGCGCGGCTGGCCGTGAGCGTGGTCAACTCGGCCCTGCGCCGGGCCGAGCGGCCGGACGACCCGTACCTCACCATCAGCGAGGCGCCCGCCTGGGAGGCCCTCGAGCGGCTCGCGGCGGTGCACCCGCGCTTCGCCCACGCCACGCTGCGCGCGGCCTGCGGGCTGCCGCCATTCCCCCACGGCGAGCGGGTGCGAGCCTGGTTGGAGGCAAACCGTCCCGGCTTCGCGCCGGTGCTCGACCTGGACCTGCGGCGCGGCCCCGTGGCGCCCCTCGACCTGAGCATCGCCAGCCTGGCCCTCGGCGCCGACCCGCGGGCCGTCGAGCGCGACCGCCTCGGCGCGACCATCGCCGCGCTGCTGGCGGAGGCGGCGGCGCCTGTGGGCGCGGGCGGCTACGGCGAGGCCCGCCTGCTCTACACGGCGCCCGCCTTCGGCGACGGGGCCCACCCGACCGACGAGCGGCGCACCATCCATCTCGGTCTCGATCTGTGGCTGGAGGCCGGCGCGCCGGTCTACGCGCCCCTGGCCGGAACGGTGCACACCCTCGCCGACAACGCCGCCCGCCTCGACTACGGCCCCCTCGTGATCCTCGCGCACCGCACGGGGGACGGCGACCCCTTCTTCACGCTCTACGGTCACCTCGACCGCTGGGCCCTCGAGCACCTGAGCGTCGGGCAGGCCGTGGCGGCGGGCGAGCGCGTCGGGTCGGTGGGCGCGCCGCCGGAGAACGGCGACTGGCCGCCGCACCTGCACATGCAGATCATGCTCGACCTGCTCGAGCTGGGCCGCGACTACCCGGGCGTGGCCCTCGCCAGCCAGCGCGACGTCTGGCTGGCGCTCTCGCCCGACCCGAACCT
>DAOLDO010000274.1:0-7743 GCA_035327325.1 Chloroflexaceae bacterium
GCCCAAGCGCACGCTGCCGGGCGCGGCCCCGCCCATCCCGCTGCTGCCCCTTGGCGTGACGCCCGCGCCAACGGTGTCCGGCCGCCAGCTCTGGGAGGAGCTGCGGGGCGCCGCGCCGCCCCTGGTGGTGGACGTGCGCGAGCCGCGCGAGTTCCGCCAGGGCCACATCGCCGAGGCCCGCCTGCTGCCCCTGGGCGAGATCCTCGCGGGGCCCGTCGAGCTACCGCGCGACCGGCCGGTCGTGCTGGTCTGCCGCAGCGGTCGGCGCAGCGCCAGGGCCGCGGCGGTGCTGGCGCCCCAGGGGTACGACAACCTGCGCATCCTGGCGGGCGGCATGCTGGCCTGGGAGGGGCAGAACCTGCTCGAGGCGGTGGAGGTGTAGGGAGGGATGAGGGATGAAGGATGCAGGATGAAGGGCCGGGCGGGGCGGCCGGAGTGGGCGCGGGGCGGGGCGGCCTGGCCCCCCTGAGCCCCCGCCCAGCGAGGGAGGCCGGGATGGGCGAGCAGCGGCTACACCGGAACATGGGGCTCGACCTGGTGCGGGCGACGGAGGCGGCGGCCCTGGCGGCGGCCCGCTGGATGGGGCTGGGGCTGCTCCAGGAGGCCGAGGCGGCGGCGAGCGCGGCGATGGCGCGGGCCCTGGACAGCCTGGAGATGGACGGCCAGATCGTGATCGGCGAGGAGGGCCGCCCCGGCGCCCAGAGCACCCTGCCGAGCGGCAGGCGGGTGGGCACCGGCAGGGGCGTGGCCCTCGACGTGCTGGCCGACGCCATTGACGGCCGCCGGCTGCTGGCGCGAGGCCGCCCGGGGGCCGTGGCCGTGGCGGCCGTGGCGGGCCGCGGGACGATGTGGGCGCCCCGGCCGGCCGCCTACATGGAGAAGATCGTCGTCAACAGGGAGGTGGCCCAGGCCCTGGTGCCCGAGTGCATGACGGCCCCGGCGGCGTGGACCCTGGGCCTGATCGCCAGGGCCAAGGGCAAGGCGGTGCGCGACCTGGTGATCTTCGTGCTCGAACGGCCCCGCCACGCCGACCTGATCGGCGAGATCCGGGCGGCGGGCGCGCGGGTGATGCTGGCAGACGACGGCGACATCTCGGGCGCGGTCCTGGCCGCCTCGCCCGACGGGCCTGTGGACGCGCTGATGGGGGTGGGCGGGGCCGCCGAGGGGGTGACCGCGGCCTGCGCCGTCAGGGCCCTGGGGGGCGGCATGCTGGTGCGGCTGGCGCCCCAGAGCGAGGCGGAGCGCGAGGCCGTGGCCGCCGCCGGCCTCGACCCGCGGCGCGTGCTGACCTGCGACGACCTGGTGGCCGGCGAGCAGATCTTCTTCGTGGCCACGGGCATCACCGACGGGCTGCTGCTCGGGGGCGCCCACTTCAGCGGCGAGCGGGCCAGCACCAACTCGCTCATCCTGCGCAGCGAGACCCGTACCCGGCGCACGATCATGGCGGAGCACCTGCTGGACCCGGAGTGATGCGGGCTCCGTGGCCCCGGCTTGCAGCGGGTGCCCCCGCGAGGCTGCTGCCCGCCCCTACCCTCGCGCCGAGGCCCCGACCTCGATCTCGTACACCTGGCGCACCTCGTGGTCCACGCCGGTCAGGGCCAGCTCCAGGGCGTAGCGGCCCTGGCGCGTCGCCGTGAGGCGCAGCCGGTCCACCACGATCGGCGCGCAGTCCGCCGGCAGGTGAACCGTGTGGCGGGCCTCGGCCAGAAGCCGCCCGTCGGGGTCGCGCAGGCGGGCCTCGAGGCGCGCCCCGAGGATGGCGCGGCGGGCGTCGTTGACCACCGCGAGGGGCAGGCTGACCGCCTCGCCCACGGCGTAGACCCGCGGCGGGTAGAGGCAGTAGGCGTACTGGGGGCTGAAGGCCATCCTCATGGCGTGGTACGAGCGCTTCGGCACGCGCCAGTAGTCCACCACGCTCCACAGGACGGCCGGGTAGGGGTCCACGAGCAGGAAGGCCACGATGCCGCCCGTGGGCCGGTACTTGCGGTCGCGCAGCCGGTCAATGTAGTAGCGGTTGATGAAGATCTGGTAGTCCTGCGACAGGTCCACCGCCTCGGCCAGAGTGCCCGCCTCGCGCCAGGGGATCCAGTTGGCCATGATCTCGCCCTGGAGGCCGTGGCGCGCCTCGAGGTGCCTGACCACCTCGTCGCTGAGCTGGTCGGGGATGAAGCGGCGGCTGCTCTCCAGGTTGGGGAAGCTCTGGGCGCCGAACTCGGTCAGGAAGCTCATGTTGCCGGGGAAGCGCCGCTGCATCACCTCGGCGTCCTCGAGGGTGCCGTGGTTGCGGTACCAGCCGAAGTAGGCGTGGCCGTCGGTGCCCTCGCGCACGTAGGGGAGGTGGAACTCGCCCGACGAGCGCACCACCGGCCTGGTCGGGTCCTCGGCCTCGGCGATCGCCTTGAGCTGGGTGTCCATCACGTCGCGGTTCCAGCTGCGGCCCAGGGCCGTCAGCTGGGTGCGCAGGCGCGCCCATACGCTCTCGTCGGCCGTGTCCTCGATCAGGAAGGCCTCGTTGTGCATGCACCAGACGGCGACCGAGGGGTGCGTGCCGAGCTGGCGCACCATCAGGCGGGCCTGGCGGCGGGCTTCGGGCAGCACCTTCTGGTCGTAGACCCACTGGAGCGGGAAGTCCTGCCAGAGCAGAATGCCCGCGGCGTCGGCCGCCTCGTACAGCTCCGGGTGGTCCACGTGGGCGTGGACCCGCAGCATGTTCATGTGGGCCTCGCGGGCCAGGCGCAGGTCGTGCTCGTAGCGCTCGCGGGTCATGCGCGCGATGCGCATGTCGCCGGGCGGGTAGTTGTTGCCCTTGACGAGGAAGCGCACCCCGTTCAGGTGCGGGACCCAGCTGCGCAGCTCGAAGGTGCGCACGCCGAAGGTGGCGGCGAAGGTGTCGCTGACGGCGCCGTCCTCCGCCAGCACCTCAACCGTGACGTCGTACAGGTCGGGGCGGCCCAGGTCGTGGCACCACCAGAGGCGCGGGTCGCGCAGCTTGACCAGGCCGCCCAGCTCCTGGCGGCCGCGGCGCAGCTCGCGCCGCTGCTCGAAGACCTGGGGCTCGGCGTCGAAGGTGCGCGGCGCGAAGCGCAGGCGCAGGGTGACCGGTCCCGGCGCGGCCGCGTCGAGGTCGAAGTCGAAGCGCACCTGGGCGAAGCGCTCGTCGCAGGCCACGGTGAGCAGGCGGGCGTGGCTCAGGCGGACGGGGCCGCTGCGCTGCAGCTCGACCGGCAGCCAGATCCCGCCGGGGTTGGCCTGGGGGTCCAGACAGTCCCAGTGCGAGAAGACCCCCGTCACCATGGTCTTGCCGAGCTTGTCGCGCTCCTCGGGGCAGTCCACCTCCACCAGCAGGCTGTTCGGCTCGCCGGCGTCGAGCAGACCGCTGACCTCGGGCTCGTAGGGGGCGAAGTAGCCCTCGTGGGGGCCCAGGTCCACGCCGTTCAGGTAGGGGCGCGAGCGGTAGAAGGTGCCGTTGAGGCGCAGCCACCAGCGCGAGGGGCCGGCGCCCTCGTCGGGGCCCGGCGCCCACGCGAAGGCGCAGCGGTAGACGACCTTGCCGTGGTGCCGCTCGAGGCCCGGCAGCTCCTGCCAGTGGGCGGGGACGCGGGCGGGCAGCCAGCCCTCATCGCCGCGGGGGTAGATGCCCTGGCGGAACTCGTCCAGGGGCCTGATCTGCCAGTTCTCGGAGAGGGTGCTGTGGTACATAGGTCAAGGCAATATGGAATTGAGCGCCATCTTTTGCATTCAGAGCTCGCGGAGCACGCGCCAGTATACAGCGATTCGCTCGCGGCGCAGGGCCGACCGGTGGCGGAGGGCGAGCTTGAGGCCCTCGGCGGCGAGCTCGCAGGCGAAGCCGAGGCGCAGGAAGGCGCGCAGCAGGCGGGCGGCGCCCCAGCCGTACCACATGCGGGCCAGCAGGAGCTTGCTGCGGCTGAAGCTGAGGTGCCGGCGGGCCACGGCCTGCTCGCTGCTCCTGCCCTCGTGGTGAACCACAACGGCCGCGGGCTGGAACCAGATCGCCGCGCCACCGGAGGCGCGCTGGAGGCGGGCCTGCCACTCCAGCTCCTCGCTGTACATGAAGAAGCGCTCGTCGAGCAGCCCGGCCCGCCCGATCGCCTCGACCCGCACCAGCAGCGCGGCGCCCACCAGCCAGTCCACCGGCTGGGCCGCGTCGTCGGGGCGATCGGCCAACCGGTAGCGGGCCGCCCAGGGGTTGCCCGGCCAGAGCCGGTCGAGGGCCGTGCTCTCCCAGAACAGAGTGGCCAGGGTGGGGAAGCGCCGGCGCGAGGGCTGGGGCGAGCCGTCGCCGTAGCGCAGCAGCGGACCGACGGCCGCCAGCTCGGGGCGCGCCTCCAGCTCGCGCACCAGGCGCGGGATGGCGTCGCCTATGGGCTCGGTGTCGGGGTTGAGCAGCAGCGCGTAGCGGGCCCGGCCCTCGGCCAGGACCGCGCGCAGGGCCAGGTTGTTCCCGCCGGCGAAGCCGAGGTTGGCCCCCGGCTCGAGCAGGCGCACGCGGGGGAACTCCGCGCACAGCATGGCCGGCGTGCCGTCGGCGCTGGCATTGTCAACCACCAGGAGCTCGTGGGCGACCCCGGCGCCGGCGAGGGAGGCCTCGACGGCCAGCAGGCAGCGCCGCAGCAGATCGCGCACGTTCCACGAGACGATCACGACCGCGAGGGAGGGGCGCACGCTCATACGGCCAGGCTCACCTGCTCGGCGTGGCCCTCCTCGGCGAAGATCAGCAGCTCGTTCTGGTCGGCGAGCCACGACACGGGCAGCTTGTAGTCCTCCTGCGGGCCGATCTGCCAGAAGCGGGCCACGTTGCGCCCGTTGAGCCAGACCTGGCCCTTCACAAGGCCGCCCACCCGCAGGGTGAGGCGCTCCAGCCCGCGGGGCAGGTCGGCCAGCGCGAAGCGGGCCCGGTAGAAGGCGGGGCCCTGCGGCGGCGCGGGGCCGTCGCCGGGGGTGACGCCGGGGCGGAAGGACCAGCGGGCGGGCAGGGGGCGGGCGGGGTCGTAGCTGGCGAGGGTGGCGCGCCAGGGGGCGCCCGCGTAGCCCTGGATGAACAGGGCGAGGACGTTGGGGCCGGGGCGCAGCAGCTCCGTGATGTCGGCCTTGAGGAAGCCGCCGCTGCGGTGGCGGCTGAAGCGCTCGACGGCCTGGCCGTTGACGAAGAAGCCGCCCGAGTTGCGGTCGCCGGCGATGTGGGCGAGGTAGCGCCGGCCCGGGCGGGCCTCGATCGCGCGCAGCAGCCAGACCGCGGGGCCCTCGAAGGCGAAGTGACCGAGGTGCACGTCGGCGGCGTCGGGGCGGAAGGCGCCGGGCTTCGCGTGGGCCACGGCCTCGCCGGCGAACTGGACCTCCTGCCAGAGGGCCGACCAGCCGCCCGAGATCTCCTCCTCCTCGCCGTCGAGGTAGAGCGTGTCGAGCAGGCCCTTCAGCTCGCCCAGCTTGATCCCGTAGTTGAAGCGGCCCAGGTTATCGGCCAGCAGCCGCAGCTCGTGGCGCCCCGCGGGCAGATCGACCGGCAGGGTGTAGCGGGGCCCCTCGGGGCCCACGCCGAGGTGGCCCGCGTCGGCGCCGTCGAGCAGGACGCGGGCCCGGTCGCTCAGCCAGGGGGCGGCGAGGCGCGTCGTGAGGGGCGCGTCGAGCACGAGCTCGGCGCGGTACCAGCCGTAGCCGAGGTCGTGGCCGAGCCGCTCCATCGCCGCGGGCGCGTCGAGGGGCGCCCAGCCGTCGGCGGCGCTCGCCTCGGCGACGGGCAGGCGCTCGACGGGGAGGCGCAGCGCCACGGCGAGGGGGGGGATGCCGGCGCGGGGCCCGACCGCCCGCGCCGGGTGTGCGCCCACGTGCCCCGGCTCGTACAGCTCGGCCTGGGCCTGGGTGAGGAAGAGCAGCGTGAGCTCGCGGCCGCCCGCTCGGGCCCGCAGGGCCGCCGGCTCCTCCGTGATCCAGTAGCGCACGGCGAGGGTGTCACCGACTTCCAGGGCCAGGTTGGGCGGCAGAGCCGCGGGATCGACTGCGGCCAGGCTCGGTCCACCTTGGTCTTTGGTCTCTGGTCTTTGGTCTTCTGCGAGCGCGAGCTCGAGGCTCCCCACCTCGCCGGGCTGCCCGTAGATCACCAGGGTGTCGCCCCACAGGCCGAGGATGCGGCCGGTGTGGCAGACCAGGCGTAGGGGCGGGCCCGCGTGTCCGCCCGAGGCCCCGTCGCCCAGGGGCATGTGGGCGAAGATCGGGCGGACGCTGGCGGGCTCGACCTCGACGGTCAGGTGGCGGGCCGGGTCCTTGAGGAAGACCTGGTAGGTGGCGCCCTCCAGGCCGGGGTTCTGGAGGAAGGTGGCCTGGAAGTCGCGCCAGGCGGCGGGGGCACCGGGGCCGGCCCTGACGGTGCGGAAGGGGGCGGCGCCGGCCTCGCTGCGGCCGCGCACGGCGGCGGGGGCGATCACCGTGAGGCCGCCGGGGACGGCGTCGGCGAGCACGGGGGCCAGGTCGGCGCCGAGGCTGCCGAGGAAGAGGTGGTGGCGGCGGGCGACGAGGGCCTTCTCGCGGGGCTCGCCAAGCTCGCTCACGGGGGCGTCGTAGTCGTAGCTGGCGGTCATATGAACCCCATCGCCGCCGACGGTGCGGCCGCCCCAGAAGCCGAAGTTGGTGCCGCCAGCCCACATCCAGTGGGAGAAGCCGGCGGCGCCCACGGCGGCCAGCTGGTGCAGGGTCACGTCGAGCTTGGCGGGGGCCTTGCGGGTCTGCCTGCTGGCGCCCCAGCTGTCGAACCAGCCGCTCCACAGCTCGCTGACGATCATCGGGTTGTCGGGCCAGAGGGCCCTGGTCTGCACCAGCTTCTCGGCGATGCCGCTCCAGCCGTTGCGCAGCTCGGGCCGGCCCGGCATCGCGCCCATACAGGTGTACTGGGGCACGGTCATGCCGCGGACGGCGGCGGCGGTGTCGAGGCTGGTCTGGTGGCTGTCGTGGGCGTAGACGCCTGAGGCCCAGTGCTCGTTCTCGATCTGGCAGAGGATGACCGGGCCGCCGGCGCCGTACTGGCGGGGGACCAGGATGGGCATGAGCGCGTCGAACCAGCGGCCGATGGCGGCCATGTAGCGCTCGTCGTCGGTGCGCAGGGCCAGGCCGGGCTCGGCGGTGAGCCAGGCGGGCAGGCCGCCGTTCTCCCACTCGGCGCAGATGTAGGGGCCGGGGCGCACGATCGCCTTGAGCCCGAGCTCGTGGCAGAGGTCGAGGAAGGCGCCCAGGTCGGCCTCCTCGGCGAAGTCGAAGGCGCCGGGGCGGGGCTCGTGCCGGTTCCAGGGGATGACCGTATCAATGGTGTTCAGGCCGGCCCAGCGGGCCTGCTCGAGCAGGGGGCGCCACTCGGCGCGGGGCCAGCGGAAGTAGTGGACGCAGCCGGCCAGCAGGTAGAAGAGCCGCCCGTCGAGGCGGATTCCGTCGCGGCCAAGGGTCACCGGAGGGGCCACAGCGCACTCCTCGTCTCAGGCGAGCGACAACAGGCGCGGCCCATTGTACTCTATCTCGCCGGGGACGGGCGTGCGCGCTAATAGCCTGACCGGGCTGATCGGCGTGGTGCGCGGGCGTCGGGGCGCAACATGCTGCGCCCTTACGAGGGCGCCGGAGCCTGCGTGATCAGGGTGGCGACCTATCAGTACAGCTTGGCCGAAGTTCCTGTCTGGGTTCCGCCGCAGACCTCACCCCCGCCGCTGCGCGGCACCCCCTTCCCGCCCCCGCCGCAGCTCCTGC
>DAOLDO010000275.1:0-7737 GCA_035327325.1 Chloroflexaceae bacterium
CGACAGGGAGGCCGCGGCGACGATCGCGCCGTCGGTGATCGCGACGCCGTGGTGGGTCTCGTAGCGCGGCTTGAGGCCGCGCAGGATGCTGATTGTGTCCTCGACGCTGGGCTCGCCGACGAGCACGGGCTGGAAGCGGCGCTCCAGGGCCGCGTCCTTCTCGATGTGCTTGCGGTACTCGTCCAGGGTGGTCGCGCCGACCATGTGCAGCTCGCCGCGGGCCAGCATGGGCTTGAGCATATTGCCCGCGTCCATGGCCCCCTCGGCCGCGCCCGCGCCGACCATGGTATGGAGCTCGTCCATGAAGAGGATGATGTCCTCGCGCTCCTGGATCTCCTTGAGCACGGCCTTCAGGCGCTCCTCGAACTCGCCGCGGTACTTCGCGCCGGCGATCAGGGCGCCCAGGTCGAGGGCGACGACCTTTTTCTCCTTGAGGGCCTCGGGCACGTCGGCGCGCACGATGCGCTGGGCCAGGCCCTCGACGATGGCGGTCTTGCCGACGCCGGGGTCGCCGATCAGCACCGGGTTGTTCTTGGTGCGGCGCGAGAGGATCTGGACGACGCGGCGGATCTCCTCGTCGCGGCCGATCACCGGGTCGAGCTTGTTGCGCTGGGCCTGGGCCGTCAGGTCGCGCCCGTACTGCTCCAGCGCCGCGTAGGTGCCCTCGGGGTTGGGGCTGGTGACGCGCTGGGCGCCGCGGACCTCGCGCAGGGCGGCCAGGAGGGCGTCGCGGGTCAGGCCAGCCCCCTTGAGTAGCCGCTCGGCGCCGCCGCCGGCGTGGTTCAGGGTGGCGAGCAGCAGGTGCTCGGTCGAGACGTACTCGTCGCCGAACTGGGCCAGCTCGTCGTGGGCCCTCAGGATGACGTTGCGCAGGCGCGAGCTGTACTGGGGCTGCACGTTGCTGCCGCTCACGCGGGGCAGGCGCCCGATCTCGGCGTTGGCCTGCTGCTTGAGCGCGCCGACGGCCAGGCCGAGCTTGGCCAGCACCTGGGGCACCACGCCGTCGCCCTGGTCGAGCAGGGCGTAGAGCAGGTGCTCGGGCTGGACCTCGCCGTTGCCGGCCCGCTCGGCGGCGCCCTGAGCCGCGATCAGGGCCTGGTACGACTTCTCGGTAAAACGGTTGGTGTTGAACGACATAACGATCTCCTCTCCCAACAGATATGCTGGGCCGATCGTAGCACGCCGGTATCTATGACGCGCTAACACACTGTAAGAGTTGCGTTAGCGGCGCGGCGGCCAGCCGGAGGGAGGGCGCGGTCTAGCGCTGCTGGGGCGTACCCATGAGGTGGACGGCGAAGAGCACCCCGCCGACGGCGAGGGCGACGAAGAGGATCACCGCGCAGCACGGCACGAGGATCAGGAAGTCCTGGAGGTTCGCGCTCTGCTCAACCATGGGAAGGTCCTTTCAGGCCGTCGATCAGGAGATCGAGGTTATGGCCGAGCATAGGCGCCAGGGGGCGCTCGGGCTGCTCGAGCCAGATCAGCAGGGTCAGGAAGTAGATCTGCCGCAGCATCAGGCCGAGCTGGGCGGTGGGCACGTCGGCCCTGAGCTCGCCGCGGGCCTGCCCGGCGGCGGCGATGCGCTCGAGCAGGGCGTCGAAGCTGTCGGCGAGCTGGCGGTCGAACTCGGCGCGGGCGGGCGGGTGCAGCAGGGTCACGGCGGCCGCGACGCGCACGAGCTCGTGCTGGCCGGCGATGCCCGCGGCCAGGGCGCTGAAGATGGCCGCCACCTGGTCGCGGGCGGGCATGGCCTCGAAGCCGGGGAGGCTCGCGACCGTAGCGTTGAGGCGGGCCACCTGGAGCTGGTTGAGGTGGAGCAGCACGGCCTCTTTGGTCGGGAAGTAGTTGAAGAAGGTGCCCTTGGCCACGTCGGCGGCCGCGGCGATCTCGTCAATCGTGGTGGCGGCGAAGCCCTTCTCGCGAAAGAGCCGCATCGCCGCCTCGAAGATCGCCCGCTGCCGCCGCGCCTTCTGCTCCTCGCGTCGCCCCATGGCCTCGCGCCCCTCTCGTGGCCGGTTCTTTGTGACCGTGGTCATTTATGACCGTGGTACAAAAATAGCACGGCCTGGGCGGCCGCGCTAGTGGGACTTTGGGCCGATCTGGCCCTAGGGAGGCGTGACGGCGAGGGCCTCGGCGAGGCGGTCGAGCATGGCCTGCTCGGGCGCGCTGACCTGCTCGCCGCCCATGCCGAGGAAGCCGCCCTCGGGCGCGGCGTGGGCGACATCCACGGCGAGCTCGTAGAGCCAGGCGCGCAGCTCGGCGGCGTGCTCGGGGGGGGCCTTGCGGGCGAGCAGCTCGCGGGCGGCGGCGACGGCGGCGACGGCGCGCTCGGGGTCCTTGCCGAGCTCCATGATATCAACCTGCTCGGCGGCGGGGTCGCCGGCCTTGCCCATGAACGCCTCGAAGCGGCCCTTGAGGGTGACGAGGACGGCGGCGATCAGCGGGTTGGCGCGGCGCTCCTCGGCGGCGCGCTCGAAAGCCTTCACGGCGGCCCCCACCTCCTGCATGATCGCCAGGGGGCCGCCGGGGCTGGCGCCGATCACGGCGGCGATCACGGCCACGGGGGCTGAAACCACGGTCGCCCACTCCTCGTCGCTGTAGTCCTCGCGCTCGCTCATAGTGCTCCTCGCATTCACGTCTCGCTCAGCTCACCGCGAGCTGGTCGCGGTGCTCCTCGAGCCAGAGGGCCAGGCGGCGGCCCTGGCCGAGAACCTCGAGGTGGTAGTCGGGCTCGGCGTCGTGGGTCATCAGCACGCGCCGCAGGTTACCCTGGAGCCAGATCACCTCGACGATGACCAGGAGGGCGGACAGCTCGCCCGGGGTGAGGGGTTGGAGCTGGCAGTAGCCGTCGAGCAAGCCGCGGGCCCGCGCGGCGTCGAGGGGGCCGGCGTAGACGCCCCAGGGGTACCAGTCGGCGGGGGCGGGGCCGACGGCGAAGTCCACCAGGGCGTCGGCCAGGTCCACCAGGCGGGCGTCCACCGTCACCTGGTCGAAGTCAATCAGGGCGGCCACGGTGTCGCCGCGGAAGATCAGGTTGTCGCGATGCACGTCGCCGTGGATGAGCACCTGGGGCAGCGCGGCGTAGGACTGGTCGGGCAGGGCCCGCCGCAGGTCGGCGGCGCGGCGGTCGTACCAGTTGAGGGGCTCGGTCAGGTCGCCCATCAGGTCGCGCTGCATCACGCGCTCGATCAGGCCGCCGAGGGACGAGGCGCTGTAGCGGGGGCCCTGGCTGGGCGGCGGGTCGGGGAAGCCCTCGACGGCGGCGTGATAGCGGGCGAGGATGGTGCCTGCGCCGGCCAGGTGGGCGGGCCGGTCGGCGTTGAACTCGTCGCCGTCAATAAAGGTGAAGACCTCGAAGATGCGCCCGTCGAGCTCCACGGCCGTCTCGCCGCCGCGGGCGGGGACGAGGCGTGGGGCGGGGAAGCCGCGGGCCCGCAGCCAGGCCATGAGGCGGTGGCGCAGCTCGAGCGAGCTGCGGCCGAGCTTGCGCTGGTTGCGCCTGACCACGTAGCGGCCCATGCTCGTCTCGGCGAAGGCCGTCTCGTTCACAACCCCGTGGCTGGCCGGGCGCGTCGAGCGGACCACGCCAAGGTCGTAGCTCTTGAGGGCGCGCTCGACGTCATACTGGGTGAGCATCGCTGGCTCCGGGCTAGGGGTGCTACGGCGCCATTATACGGAAAAGTCCCGCGGCGGGCGCGGGCGCTCGGTAGACATCCCACAACCGTTGGCGAGGGGCCTGTCAGGCGCCTGTGAGGATGGGCCATGGCCAGGATCGTGTATCATCAGCGGCGGACCAGGCGGAGGAAAGGCTGACGATGACCACACACGAGCTGGCGTACCGGATCAAGGGGGGGGAGCCCGTCGTCGGGCAGATCGCGGCCCTGGGGGCGAAGAACTTCACGACCAAGGCCATGGTGGCGGCGCTGCTGGGCGACACGCCGACGCGGCTGCTGAACTGCCCGCCGATCGGCGACGTGACGATCACGTGCGAGATGCTGGCGGCGATCGGGGTGGCAATCGAGGTGGCGGGCGACGCGATGACGATTGACCCGCGCTCGATCCGCTCGTCGGGGGTGCCCATCCCCGACTCGGGCAGCAACCGCATCCCCATCCTGATGCTGGGCGCCCTGCTCCACCGCTTCGACGAGGTCTCGGTGCCGGTGCTGGGCGGCTGCAAGATCGGCGAGCGCCCGGTGGACTTCCACCTGCGGGCGATCGAGCAGTTCGGCGGCGAGGTCGAGACCACCGAGGAGGGCTACGTGGCCCGCAGGCGCGGCCGTCTCAAGGGCACCCAGGTGCAGCTGCCCTACCCGAGCGTGGGCGCCACCGAGACCTGCCTGTTCCTCGCGGTCCTGGCCGAGGGCCGCAGCGTGATCTCGAACGCGGCGGTCGAGCCCGAGATCGTCGAGCTGATCACGATGCTGCGGGCGATGGGCGCGGTGATCTTCACCTCGGCCGGGCGCGAGATCAAGGTCGAGGGCGTGGCGCGCCTCAGGGGCGCCCACATGCCGATCCTGGGTGACCGCATCGAGGCGGCCTCGTGGGCCTGCCTGGCGGGGGCCTCGGACGGCGACATCACCGTGTCGGGGATCAACCCGAACAACCTGGGCAATTTCCTGGCCTACTTCCAGCAGGTCGGCGGCGGCTTCGAGCTGCTCGACGCCAGTACGGTGCGCTTCTTCCGGCGCGAGCCCCTGCGGCCCGCGGTGGTCGAGACCGACGTCTACCCGGGCTTCTCGACCGACTGGCAGCAGCCGTTCGCCATCCTGCTCACCCAGGCCAACGGGATCTCGATCATCCACGAGACGGTCTACGAGAACCGCTTCGGCTACCTCAGGGCCCTCAACGAGCTCGGGGCCAACACCCAGCTGACCACCCACTGCCTGGGCGGGCTGGCCTGCCGCTTCAGCGACAAGAACCACGAGCACAGCGCGATCATCGTCGGCCCGACGCCGCTGCGGGCCGAGGGCGCGGTGGTGACCATCCCCGACCTCAGGGCGGGCCTGGCCTACATCATCGCCGCCGCCATCGCCAGGGGCACCTCGATCATCAGGGGCGTGCACCTGCTCGAGCGCGGCTACGGCGACGTGGTGCCGCGCCTGGCGCGCATGAACGTGCGGATCGAGCGGGTGCCGCTCGGGGCGGTTCTGTAGGGGCGGGCTGTGGCCCGTTCTTACAGGGGGTTCCCCTGCCAATCCGTGCTTGCAGGGGGCGCCCCTGCTACCCCTTTATGCTTCGTGAGGGGCCGCCGCCGGCCCCTCACACTCCCCGCGCCAGGGGCTCGCGCCCCTGGACCCCGTAAAGCGCTAGCTGTGCTGTGCCCACCGGCCCGTGGTCATGCCTCATGGGCGCTGCCGTCGGGTGGGCCGGGCGCCCCGCAATAGCCCGGCCGGCCCCACCCGCCTGGCGCCCCGAGAAGCGGTGCCAGCCCCCCGCCCCTTTCCTTCACCCTTCACCCTTCCCCCTTCTCCCTGCCGCCCCCTCTCTGCGCGGAAAAGGGCTGGCACCTTCCCCGGGAGGCCGGGACGGCCACTCCGGCCAGGGCGCTTGGGCGCGCCAGGGGGACCTGAACGGCAGCGCCCATGGGGCATGGCAGCAGGGCCGCCGGCACGGCAGGGCCGAACTACTGGAGGGGTCGAGGGGCGAAGCCCTCGCGCGGGAGAGCGCGAGAGGGCCGGCGGCGGCCCTCTCGCAGAAAGAAGGGGTGGCAGGGGCAACCCCTGCAGGCAGGCCACAGGTGCCCCCACGCCTCGCTAGAGGCGCTCCCAGCTGATCAGCGCCCCCGCCACCCAGGTCGGCGGCGGCGCATTGTAGAGCCCCGCCGCGTCGGTGACGGCCAGGTCGAGGATCTGCCCGTGCATCGGGCCGACCAGCAGGCGCAGCACCTGCCCCGCGTCGCGGTGGTCGCTCTTGGCGCTGACGCAGTGCTGGTTGTAGCCCCAGTGGTCGCCGCGGGCCAGGAGGTCCATGCCCTCCTCGATGCGGCGGCGGGCGAGGGCCAGGCCCGCGGCGTCGGGCGGCAGCGCCTCCTCGGGCGGGTCGCCGTAGCCGAGCCCGTGGTGGAAGGGGTCGGCGGTAGAGACGATCACGGCGCTCCGCGCCAGCTCGGCCAGCTCCTCGATGCCGGGCAGCGCCTCGGGCCGGCCGCCGGCGAGGTAGGGGTAGCGCTCGACCACGCGGGGCGCGCGGGCGCCGAGGCCGCGGCGCCTGGTCTCGTGCTCCCAGAAGAAGCGCCAGCTCATCAGGGCGTGGTCGTCGCGCCACTGCTCGCCGCGGTCGAGCCCGGGACCCTGGATGCCCCAGGTGGCCTCCTGGGCGGGGTCGCCGCCGGCGGCGACGCGACGGCGGGCCTGCTCCATCTCCTCGGTGAAGGCGTGGAGCACGCTGACCACCAGCACGGTGTCGGCGCCGCTGTCGAGGGCGGCGCGCACGGCCGCGGCGATCTGGTGGCCGCAGTCGGCCACGCCCGCGTGGGGGAAGACCACGGCGCCCCCAGCGCGCAGGGTGGGCGCCAGGTCCCAGCGGCGCGAGTCCTCGAGCAGGCGCAGGGCCCCGGCCTCGCCGAGGGCCGCGTGCTCCTCGCGGTACAGCTTCAGGATGGCCTCCTGGAGGGCGTCTCGTCTCATCTGGTGCTCCTCGTGGGCTTGCGGTGGGGGAATTGTACCACCGGGGCGCGCCGTCGGGTACAATGGGCGCTCGCGCCGAGCGAGGACACACCCCCGTATGCGCATCATCTCGTGGAACGTCAACGGCATCAGGGCGGGCGAGCGCAAGGGCTTCCTGCCGTGGCTGGCCGGCTGCGGGGCCGACGTGGTGGCCCTGCAGGAGATCAAGGCCGCGCCCGAGCAGCTCTCGGCGGAGCTGCGCGCGCCGCCGGGCTACCACGCCCACTGGCTGCCGGCCGAGCGCCCGGGCTACAGCGGCGTGGCGACGCTCTCGTGCGCGGCGCCGCTCGAGGTGCGGCGCGGCCTGGGCGACCCGCGCTTCGACGCCGAGGGCCGCGTGCTGGCCACCCGCTTCCCGGCCCTCACCCTGTTCAACGTCTACGTGCCCAGCGGCACCACGGGGCCCGAGCGGGTCGGCTTCAAGCTGGCCTTCACCGCCGCCCTGCGCGAGGCCCTGCGGGCCGAGCTGGCGGCCGGGCGTAGCCTGGTGGTGGTGGGCGACCTCAACACCGCCTTCGCCGAGCTCGACCTGGCCCGCCCGCGCGAGAACCAGCGGACCTCGGGCTTCATGCCCGAGGAGCGGGCCGCCCTGGGCGAGCTGTTCGCCATCGGCCTGGTGGACAGCTTCCGCCACCTGCACCCCGCGGCGGTCAAGTACTCGTGGTGGACGCAGCGGGTCGGCGCCCGCGAGCGCAACGTCGGCTGGCGCCTCGACTACGTCCTCGTCTCGCGCGACCTGGCGCCCCGCATCGTCGCCGCCGACACCCACCCCGAGGTGCCAGGCTCCGACCACTGCCCGGTCAGTGTCGAGCTGGCGCTGGAGGGGTGAGGGGCGCCCTGCGCGGGCGGGGCAGACTGGCCGTCCGTCTTGCGCGGATCTGGCACCGGCTCAGGGCGGCCGGGGCGACCACGCCGGCCAGGGCGCCCGACGTTGCCGGGGCGATCCGAACGGCAGCGCCCACGGGGCAGAGCAGCACCGCCGGCGGCACGGCAGAGCTGGCTCTTTATGGGGTCGAGGGGCGAAGCCCCCGCGCGGGAGAGCGCGAGAGGGCCGGCGGCGGCCCTCTCGCAG
>DAOLDO010000276.1:0-7735 GCA_035327325.1 Chloroflexaceae bacterium
CCCCCCCCGGTCGCGACCTGCACCTGCGCGACCACAGCCACTTCATCCCGATGGAGAGCCCCGCCCTGGTGGCGCGGACGATCGCGGACCTCACCCCCCATCCCCCTCTCCGACGCGGAGAGGGGGGGCCGAGCGGAGCGAGGCGGGGGTGAGGTCGGCCGGGCCGGTGCTGGCGTAGCGCGGAGGCGGACGGCTCGCGGGTGGCGCTGGGGAGCTCACGCTGGGGCGCCCACGCTGGGGCGCGCCTTACCGGGGCGCCATGCGGATCGCGCCGTCCAGGCGGATCACCTCGCCGTTGAGCATCTGGTTCTCGACGATGTGGCGCACCAGGGCCCCGTACTCCTCGGGGCGGCCCAGGCGCGATGGGAAGGGCACCTGCTCGCCGAGGGAGCGGCGCACGTCATCGGGGAGCGCGGCCAGCATGGGCGTGTCGAAGGTGCCCGGGGCGATCGTCATCACCCTGATGCCGAAGCGCGCCAGCTCGCGCGCGATCGGCAGGGTCATGCCGACGACGCCGCCCTTCGAGGCCGAGTAGGCGGCCTGCCCGATCTGCCCGTCGAAGGCGGCCACCGAGGCGGTGTTGACGATCACGCCCCGCTCGCCGTCCTCGCCCGGCGCGTTGCGCGCCATCGCCTCGGCCGCCAGGCGGATCACGTTGAAGCTGCCGACCAGGTTGACCATCACGATCCTGCTGAAGTGCTCCAGGGGCATCGGCCCCTCCTTGCCCAGCACCCGCGCCCCCCCGCCGATGCCCGCGCAGTTCACGGCGCCGTACAACCCGCCGAAGCCCTCGACGGCCGCGGCGACGGCCGCCCGCACCTGCCCCTCGTCGGTCACGTCCGTCGGCGCGAAGCGCGCCGCAGCGCCTAGCTCGGCCGCCGTGGCCTCGCCCGCCGCCGCGTTCACGTCGGCCAGCACCACCCGGCCGCCGGCGCCCACCAGGGCCCGCGCCGTCGCCGCGCCCAGCCCCGAGCCGCCGCCCGTGATCAGAAACGCCTTGCCGCCTATCTCCATACTGGGTTCCCTTTCACCTGGTCCTGTCGTCGCTGACCGAGAACAAGCGTGCGGGCGGGCCAGGAAGCGCTCACGCTCATCCACTACAGGCGCGGGCGCGCCTGGGTCGCAGCAAGTTGAGATTGCTTAACAAACACTTCGCGAATCGTTTGTAGCGCGTGGGAATCGTTTGTAGCGCGTGGGAATCGTTTGTAGCGCTTGCGATATCGTTTGTAGCGCTTGCGATATCGTTTGTAGCGCGTGGGAATCATTTGTAGCGCCCCGCGCATGAGGCCGCGCGCCCAAGCTCGTCGCTGAAAGTACCGAGGCCGTGGCCGAGCCGGCGCCCGTAGCCGCTGACGAGCGACCACTCAGATAAGGACAGCACGGCTCGAGCAGGGCCGAACAGACGCGGCGTCTTGGCGTCTTGGCGTCTTTGCGCGAGCCTACCCCAAAGATATTGCGGCCAGGCCAGTATCAGGCGGCATAGTTGGCGTGCCGGACCGGCGCCGGCCACCAGCACGCGCCGCCGCGGCCTTCATCCCTCATGCCTCATCCTTCCCTACGCCGGGCTGATCGCCAGCACGCGCAGGGGGCTGCCGCTGCCGGCGACGATCTTGAGCGGCGCGGCAATCACCACGGCCCCCGTGGGCGGCAGCTGGTCGAGGTTGCACAGGCTGGCCAGGCCGAACTTGCCGGCCCCGTGCATAAGGTTGTGGGTGGGGAAGGGCGGGTCGAAGCCGCCCGCCTGCCCCGCGTCGGTGCCGACCGTCTCGACGCCCACGCCCAGCACATCGCGTGCGACCAGGAGCGCCGTGGCGTCCTTGTGCAGGCCGGGCGTGTGGGGGCCGTCGTCGGCGACGTTGAGGAACGCCTCGGCGCCCTGGCGCTTGCTCCAGTCGGTGCGCAGCAGCACCCAGGCCCCGGCGGGGATGGCGCCGTGCTCGGCCTCCCACGCCTCGATCTGCTCGGCGGTCAGCAGGAAGTCGGGGTCCTCGGCGCACTGGCGCGAGACGTCGAGCACGCAGGCGGGGCCGACAAAGCGGCGGGCGGGGATGGTGTCGGTGGTGTTGTCGGGGTGGTCCTTGCCGGTCACCCAGTGGACGGGGGCGTCGAAGTGGGTGCCGGTGTGCTCGCCGAGGGTGAGGGTGTTCCAGTACCAGGCTGGGCCCCTATCGTCGTAGCGCGAGATCTGCTCGATGGTCAGGCCGGGCGACGGGGCGAAGATCGGCGGCAGCCCGATCACCGGCGTGTCGGGGCCGAGGGGCTGGGTCAGGTCCACCACCTTGAGCGCGCCGGCGTTGAGCTCGGCGACGAGCTGGGCCAGAGTGTTCGACATCGATCTCACCCCTTCAGTGTCTTCAGGTGGCGGGCGAACTGGAAGCGGTTCTCGAGCATGGGCAGGTCGGTGACGAAGCCCTTGGGGCCGACCGCCTCGACCTTGGCGACGAGGGTGGTCAGCTCGTCGGCGCCGAGGGCAGCCTCGAAGGCGGCGGCGAAGGACTCGAGGTCGCGGGCCGTGGCGGCGCGGGGCACGCCCGCTGCGGCGGCGATGGCGGCCAGGTCGCTGCCGGTGGAGGTGGCGGTCGGGAAGCCGCCGACCGAGAGCAGGCTCTCGTTGTCGAAGACAACGTGGACGAGGTTGCGCGGCCTGTAGCGGGCCAGGGTGGTCAGGCCGCCAAGGTTCATCAGCAGCGAGCCGTCGCCGTCGAGCACGACCACGCGCAGCTCGGGGCGGGCCAGGGCGATGCCGAGGCCGAGCGACGAGGCCAGGCCCATGCCATGCTGGAGGTAGAAGAAGCCCGGGCGGTGCCCGAGCTCCTGCAGCTCGGCGGCCGTCGCGCCCATGATCGTCACCACCACGCAGCGCTCGAGCTGCGGGTAGATCGCCCGCATCGCGTCTATGCGCAGCATCAGGGCGCCTCCTCCCACATCAGGTCGCGGCAGAGCAGCAGGGCCACGGGCTTGAGCGACGCGTCGGCGAGGGTCTGGGCCTTCCTGATCCGCGCCGCCACGTGGCCGGGCTCCTCGAGGCGGGCGAAGGGGATGTCGAGGGCCTGGAGCACCGCCTCGGTCACGCCGCCGCCCTCGGTCTGCCAGGGGTCGCGCTCGCCGAACTCGCCCCTGTAGCTGATCAGCATCAGCAGGGGGATGCGGTAGAGCCGCGCCAGCGAGACGATGCCGTTGACGCTCTGGAGGAAACCGTGGTTCTGCATGAGCATGGCCGACCTCGCGCCCGCCAGGTGCGCGCCGGCCGAGATGCCCACGCCCTCCTCCTCCTTGGCCAGGCGCACCAGGGTCATCGCGGGGTCGTCCTCGGCCATGCGGATCAGGTGGACGAGCCAGGTCTCGGGCAGGGCCGAGAGCAGGCTGACCCCGCAGGCTTTGAGCGAGTCGTAGATCAGCTGGGAGCTGGCGACGGAGACGGGCACCGCTGGCCTCCTCGGGGGGTGCGCTCGCGCTTCGGGTGGGGATGCCGGCATTATACCAGAGTCAGCCGCGCAGCTTGAAGCGCTGAATCTTGCCCGTGGCGGTCTTGGGCAGCTCGGCCATGAAGACGACCCAGCGAGGGCGCTTGTACTCGGCGAGCTCCTGGCGGCAGAAGCTGATCAGCTCCTCGGCGAGGGCGTCTGAGGGCTCGTGGCCCGGGCGCAGGGCGACGTACGCCTTGGGCTTGACCAGCTCGGCCCGGTCGCTCACGCCGACCACGGCGCACTCGAGCACGGCGGGGTGGCGCATCAGGGCGCTCTCGACCTCCATCGGCGCGACCCAGATCCCGCCCACCTTGAGCATGTCGTCGGAGCGGCCGCAGTGCCAGTAGTAGCCGTCCTCGTCCACGCGGTACTTGTCGCCGGTGAACAGCCACTCGCCGCGGAAGGTGTGGCGGCTCTTGTCGTACTGGTGCAGGTAGCCGAGGGCGGTGGTGGGGCCGCGCACCAGCAGGTTGCCGATCTCGCCAGGGGGGACGGGGTCGCCCCGCTCGTCCACCAGGCGCAGGTCGAAGCCGGGCACGGGCCTGCCGCTGCTGCCGGGCCTGATCTCGCCGGGGCGGTTCGAGATGAAGATATGGTAGACCTCGGTGCAGCCGATCCCGTCAATGATCGCGAGGCCGGTGCGCTCGTTCCAGGCGTGCCACACCGGGGCGGGCAGGGCCTCGCCCGCCGACACGCAGAGCCTGAGCGAGGCCAGGTCCTCGGGCGCGAGCTCGCCACTGGCCAGGAGGGCGGCGTAGCCGGTTGGCGCGTTGTAGAGGATGGACGGCCTGTGGCGGCGCACCTGGCCGAGCACGTTGGCGGCGATGCGGGGCGGGCCGGCGTAGAGCACGCAGGAGGCGCCGACGTACCAGGGGAAGAGCAGGTTGCCGCCGGTGCCGAAGGTGAAGAAGAGCTTGGCCGTGGCGAAGGTGCGGTCGTCCTCGCGCAGCCCGAGCACGTTTACGCCCCAGAGCCGCGCGGTGAGCGGCAGGTCCTTGTGGGCGTGGAGGATGCCCTTGGGCTCGCCGGTGGTGCCGCTCGAGTAGTTCAGGGTGGCGTAGTCGTCGCGGTGCGTGTCCGCGGCCGCCAGCTCGGCGGGCCGGGCGGCGAGCAGGTCGGCGTACAGGTGCGCCCCGGCGGGGGCGCGCTCGCCGATGACGATCAGGTGCTCGAGGTGGGGCAGCTCGCCGCGCACCGCCTCGACGGCGGGCAGCATGGCCTCGTGGACGAAGAGGGCCCGGGCCCGGCAGTCGCGCAGCATGTAGGCGTACTCGGCGGGCTTGAGCAGGGTGTTCAGCCCGACGTGGACGGCGCCGATCTTGAGCGTGGCGAAGAGGGCCACCGCCCACTCGGCCGAGTCGGGCGCCAGCACGGCGACGTACTCGCCGAAGCGCACGCCGAGCCCCAGCAGGGCGTTGCCCGCCCGGTTCACCTCGTCCGCCACCTCGCGGAAGGTGAGCGCCCGCGCGTCGCTGACCAGGGCCACCTTGTCGGGCCGCGGCCCCAGGTTGCGCTCAAGGATCTCGACGGCGTTGTAGTACAGGGGAAGATCGCTACCGCGCTGCATAGATCATCCTCCTTGCACACGCTGGGGGGAGCCAAGCTCAAGCTTGTTCACCACGAAGCTCACGAAGGCCACGAAGAGACCGCGATCGCCCCTGCTGCACGAGCTCGGCAGAGCCGTACGAGAGGCAGGTGAGCGCAGGCTGTGGCAGGGATTCTTTCGTATCTTCGCGCTCTTCGTGTCCTTCGTGGTTACATCCGAATACCTGTGGAGCCGTTCACGGCATATCTTTGCCGATCAGCTCGCGGGCGATGACGATGCGCTGGATGTGGCTGGTCCCCTCGTAGATCTGCAGGCCCTTGATGTCGCGGTAGTGGCGCTCGACGGGGTAGACGTTCGCGTAGCCGCGGCCGCCGTGGATGAGCACGGCGTCGGAGGCGGCCTTGACGGCGATCTCGGTGGCGAACAGCTTGGCCATCGAGGTCTCGCGGGTGGCGGGGCGGCCCTGACCCTTGAGCCAGGCGGCGCGGTAGGTGAGCAGGCGGGCCGCCTCGACGTCTGCGGCCATGTCGGCGAGCTGGGCCTGGATCATCTGGAAGTCGCCGATGCGCCGGCCGAACTGGCGGCGCTCGCGGGCGAAGCCGACGCACGCATCGAGACAAGCCTGGGCCACGCCCACGGCGCCGGCCGCCACGCCGATGCGCCCGTGGTCGAGGGCCGCCATCGCCACCTTGAAGCCCTCGCCCGGCGCGCCGAGCATGGCGTCTCGCGGAACCCGGCAGCCTTCGAGGAGGATGTGGGCGTGGTCGGCAGCCCTGTGGCCGAGCTCCCGGCCCGCCATGGGCTCGCGGCGGAACCCTGGCGCGTCGGTCTCGACCAGGAAGGCGCAGATACCCCTGTGGCGCGCGGCCCGGTCAACGCTGGCGAAGACGATCGCCAGGTGGGCGATGCCGCCGTTGGTGATCCAGATCTTCTCGCCGTCGAGCGCGTAGCCGTCCCCGTCCTCGCGGGCCGTGGTCTCGATGCTCGCGGCGTCGGAGCCGGCGTTGGGCTCGGTGAGGCAGTAGCAGCCGATCAGCTCGCCGGCCGCCAGGCGGGGCAGGTAGCGGCGCTTCTGCTCCTCGGTGCCCCAGTCGGCGATGCACGCGCTCACCAGGCCGGCGTGGACGGCGAGGAAGCCGCGCACCGACGAGTCGGCGCGGCCGAGCTCCTCGTAGACCAGGGCGGCGCTCACGTAGTCCATCCCGCCGCCGCCGTACTCGGGGCTGAGCGGGCCGGCGAGCAGGCCCAGCTCGCCCATGCGCCGCACGAGGTGCAGCGGGAACTCGCCGCGCTCGTCGGCCTCGCGCGCGAGGGGCGCCACCTCCTCCTGGGCGAAGCGCCAGGCGCGCTCCTGCACGGCCAGCTGGGCCTCGGACAGGCTGAACTCCATCAGGGGGCCTCCCCGATCACGGCGAAGCCCTCCAGCTCGATCAGGGCCTCGTCCTGGAACAGGCCCGCCACCTCGAACAGAGCCATGGCCGGGTAGTAGGCGCCGAAGTGCTCGCGGAACAGGCGCCCGAGGGGCTTGAGGGCGGCCTTGTAGGCGGCCCGGTCGGTGACGTAGACGTTCAGCTTGACGATGTCGGGCATGGTGCCGCCGGCCGCCTCGACCACGGCCCGCAGGTTGGCGAGCACCTGGGCGGCCTGGCCGACCATGTCGCCGGGGGCGACGATGCGCCCATCGGGGCCGCTCGCGTCCTGCCCCGCCAGGAACAGCAGGCTGCCGCCCCTGGTCAGGATGCCGTGGTTGAACCCGCTGGGGCGGGCGAGCTCGGGCGGGTTAATGAGGGTCTTTTCCATCAGCGCCCCCTGAAAGTGGGCTGCGTCTTCGCCTTGAACGCCTCGTAGAAGGCGCGGTGGTCCTCGGCCATCATCAGCAGGGCCTGGGCCTGGGCCTCGGCCTCGATCGCGCTAAGCAGGTCCATGTTCCACTCGTTGTTGAGCATGCGCTTGGTCATGCCCTGGGCGAGGGTCGGCCCGTCGGCCAGGCGGCGGGCCCACGCCCGGGCGGTGGGCAGCAGCTCGTCGGCGGCGAGCACGCGGTTGACCAGGCCGTAGCGCTCGGCGGTGGGCGCGTCCACGGGGTCGCCGAAGAGCAGCAGCTCGGCGGCGCGGGCCTGGCCGATCAGGCGGGGCAGCAGGTAGGCGGCGCCCATATCGGCCCCCGTCAGTCCCACCTTGGTGAAGAGGAAGGCGAGCTTGGCGCTCTCGGCCATAAGGCGCAGGTCGGCGGCCAGGGCGATCACGGCGCCGGCGCCGGCGGCCGTCCCGTTGATCGCGGCGACGATGGGCTTCTCGAGCAGGCGCATATTGGCCACCAGGGCCCCGGTCATGCGGCAGAACTCGAGGTGCTCCTTGACGCCCCGCTCGAGCATGGTGCCGATGATCGCGTGCACGTCGCCGCCGGAGCAGAAGCCGCGGCCCGCGCCGGTGATCAGCACGGCGCGCACGGCCTCGTCATAGCGCAGGGCCTCGAACAGGTCGCGCAGCTGCGCGTAGATCGCCAGGGTCAGGGCGTTCAGCACCTCGGGGCGGTCCAGGGTGATCGTCGCGACCCCGTCGGCGACCTCGTAGCGGAAGTCGTAGGTCATGCTCGCCCTCCGGGCGATGGTCTGGAGAACCGGGTTTGCCACGCTAGTGGGTCACTTGGTGTGCGCATCGTCATTATCGTTGAGGTGTGAGGTGTGAGGTGTGCTCCGCGCCGGTGCAGTCCTGCTCACAC
>DAOLDO010000277.1:0-7723 GCA_035327325.1 Chloroflexaceae bacterium
GGGGGGGGGGGGGGGGGGCCCGCCGGAGCCCGGGGGGGCCGGGCTGGGCCGCCCTTACGCCGGGGCGGTGGTGCAGGGGGCGCGCGGGGGGCGGGGGGGCGGGGGCGGCGGGGGCTGAGCCGCCCGGCAGCCCTTCATCCCTCATCCCTCATCCCTCATCCCTGATCACAGCATGTGGCCCATGCGGGCGCGCTTGGCGGCCAGGTAGGGGCCGTTGTGGCGGTTGGGGGCGACGAGGGCGGCGCGGCGGCCGACGACGCGGACGCCGTGGGCCTCGAGGCCGCCGATCTTGAGCGGGTTGTTGGTGATCAGGGTCACGGCGGCCACGCCGAGGTCGCGCAGAATTTCGGCGGCGGACCTGTAGTCGCGCAGGTCGTCGGGGAGGCCGAGGGCGCGGTTGGCGTCTACGGTGTCGAGGCCGCCGTCCTGGAGGGCGTAGGCGCGGATCTTGTTGGCCAGGCCGATGCCGCGGCCCTCCTGGCGCAGGTAGACCAGCACGCCGCGGCCCTCGGCCTGGAGGCTGGCGAGGGTCTGCTCGAGCTGCTCGCCGCAGTCGCAGCGCTGCGAGCCGAACACGTCGCCGGTGAGGCACTCGGAGTGGATGCGCGCGAGGGCGGCCTGCCCGTCGCCCACGGCGCCCACAGTCAGGGCGACGTGCTCCTTGCCCTCCGCGTCGGCGTAGACGTACATCTGGAAGACCCCGTACGTTGTCGGCAGGGTGGTGCTGGCCACCCGCTCGACGGGGCGCAGCGCGACCTCGGTCATGGCAGTCGTCCCCCTAGGGCTGGGGCGGGGTGGGGAGCTCCCCCCCGCGCGAAGAAAGGCCGCGGCGCAGCTCGGGCCAGAGGCCGGCGGCCGCGGCGAGCAGGGCGGCGCCGGCGAGGGCGGCGCCGGCCAGGTAGGGCGCGGGCGGCCCGGCGGCGTCGAAGAGCAGCCCGGCCAGGGCGGGCCCGAGGATCAGGGCGAGGCTGAGCAGCGACTGCACGCCGCCCATCGCCGCGCCCTGGCGGCCCTCGCCCGCCCGCCGCGACACCAGGCTGGTGAGGGAGGGGATGGCGAGCCCCGTCCCCAGGGCCATCAGGCCGACGATCGGGTAGAGCGCCCAGCCCGCGGGCGCCACGGCGGTGGCGGCCAGGCCCGCGGCCATGACCGCGAGCCCGCCGATCACGAGGGCCGGCTCGCCCAGGCGCGGCTGGAGCCGGCCAACCAGGGCGCCCTGGGTCAGCACGGCGCAGGCCCCGACGAAGGCGAAGAAGGCCCCGTTCGCCACAGGCCCCCAGCCGAAGCGGGCGCTGCTGAAGACCGGGAAGTTGCTCTGCAGGCCGGCGAAGGCTAGATTCAGCAAGAAGATTGCCAGCAGCAGGCGCCGCATCCCGGGCGTGGCCAGGGCCGCGGCGAGCTGGCCGGCCACAGCGCCGGGGCGCATGGGCTGGCGGGCGCGCCGCCCGGCGGTCAGCGACTCGGGCAGGGCCGCGAGGGCGTAGAGCGCGTTGAGCAGGGCCAGGCCGGCCGCCAGGGCGGCGGGGGCCGCCAGGCCGTAGACGCTCAGCAGGCCGCCCGAGGCGGGGCCGAGCATCAGGCCGAGGCCGAAGGCGGCGCCGAGCAGCCCCAGCCCGCGCGCCCGCTCCTCGGGGGCGGTGCTGTCGGCGATGTAGGCCTGGGCCGTCGGGATGCTCGCGCCCGCGGCCCCGCCCATGGCGACGGCCGCGAAGGTCAGCGGCAGGGAGCCCAGGGCCGCCGAGGCGGCGAGCAGCCCGTAGGCCGCGGCCGAGCCGAGCAGGCAGCCGATCAGGACGGGGCGCCGGCCCGCCCGGTCGGAGGCCGCCCCGAGGAGCGGGGCGACCAGGAGCTGCACGAGGGCGTAGAGCGAGCTGAGCAGCCCGACCAGCAGGGCGCTCTCGGAGCGCTCGCGGACGAGGAATGGCAGCAGCGGCACGACCATGCCGTAGCCGAGCATGTCGACCAGCACGCAGCCGAAGACGATCGCCAGGGGCGAGCGGCGGCGCAGGCGCGCGAGGGGGCCGCTCACGGGCGGGCCACGGCGGCGATCAGGCGGCGCGCCTCGGCGGCCACGGCCGCGCTCACCGGGCCGCCGGCGGCCTCGATCGGGCGGCCGAGCTGCACGCGCACCGCGCCGCGGCGCAGCTCGGGGCGCAGCAGCTGGAGGATCGCGGCGAGCCAGCGCCGGTCCTCCGGGTCGCGGCGCAGGCGGGTGGCCGGGTGGGCCACGGCGGCGGGCGTGACGGCGCCGCCGACGATCGCGGTGAGCACGGTCGCGGGGCCGGCCAGGCGGGCGATCAGGTCGACGCTGGCGGACCAGCGCCCAAGGGAGTCCGCGGCCCCGTCGGCGCTGAGCGGGTCGGGCTCGATCTGGCCGGCGGGGAAGGTGAGCAGGGCGCCGCCGGCGCGCAGGTGGCGGGCGGCCGCGCGGACGGCGGCGGTGCGCGAGGCGGGCGTGGCGCCGACGGGGAAGAGGTGGGCGGCGACGCCCGGCAGGGCCCTGAGGAAGGGGCGCGCGATCGCCAGGACCCGCAGGTCGGGGCGGGCGATCGCCGTGGCGAGGGCCGCGGCGTCGAGCAGCCCGGGGGGGTTGGCGACGACGAGCAGGGGGCCGCTCGGGGGCGGCGGGCCGCCGCGGAGCTCGCCCCCGGCGCTGTACTGGCGGCAGATCCAGGCGCAGCCGGGGGCGAGCCCGTGGGCGGCCACCAGCCCGTCGAGCGCGAGCATCTGTCGGGCGAAGCGCCGGGCGGGCGGGCGGGCGGCGAGCTCGGCCAGGCCGCGCAGGGGCGCGGCGGGGCGCAGCCCGAAGGCGCCGAGGATATCGCCGGTGTTGAGCCAGGTGAGGTCGTCCAGGGCGGGAGCGCGGTCGGTCATAGTGGCTGGGCGTCCAGGGCCCGCGGGCGGCGGGCCGATGCGATGGCGACTCTTTCATCATAGCACAGGGCGTCCGCGGGGGCACCGGGGCTGCACAGTATGTTACAATGGCTTGCACCACCGCCCCTAGCTGTGCCAGCGAGGACTAAGGACCAAGGTCGGTCAGCGGCATGATGCGGTTGGTCTTTGGTCCTTGGTCGCAACCGGGCAGAGACGTCCAAAGAGCTGTGCTAGCGACTGCCGAAGGAGCGCCCCGTGCCCAGCGTGATTATCAACGACGTGGAGCTTGAGGCCAAGGTCGGCGAGCGGCTGCTGAACGTGGCCAGGCGCAACGCCGCCCACATCGGCTTCGTCTGCGACGGCAACGGCGTCTGTCAGACCTGCCAGTGTCGCGTGCTCTACGGGGCCGACCAGCTCAGCCCGCCCAGCGAGGCCGAGCTGACCTGGATGCCCGACCGGCGCCTCGCCGAGGGCCACCGCCTCGCCTGCCAGGCCGTGCTGCGCGGCAGCGGCCCGGTGAAGGTTCTCACCAAGGCCGAGGAGCTGCGCCGCCAAACCCTCGACGTGCTGCGCCCGCCCGCCGGGGAGGACTGGCGGGACAGGCTGGAGCCCCTGCTGGACAACCTGGTGCGCATGAACATTGACCAGCTGGCGCGCTACCCGCTCAACCTGGTGGCGACCCTGGCCAGGGTCGGCCCGTGGCGCTTCACCTACCCGCTGCTCGACGCCGAGCGCTGGGCCGACGACGGCGCCAGGGTGGCCCGCAGGATGGCCGCGGGCGCCGACCGTCTCGAGCGGGCGCCATTGGGCGACGGCGCGACCCGGGTGGCTGGCGACGTCAGCGTGCCGCCCCTGACCCGCATCGCCGCGGCCCGCGAGGAGCAGATCGTGGAGGCCGTCAGGGCTCTGCGCCGGGCCCGCGAGGATGTGCGGCGCTACTCGTAGCCGCGGAGGGCGGGGCTGGAAGCTGGTGGAGCGCCGATGGACAGACCACTGCGCATGATCGTCGCCGGCGCCGGCGCGATGGGGCGGGCCTGGCTCCAGGCCCTGGCCGCCGACCGGCGCTGGGAGGTGGCGGCCCTGGCCGACATCTCGCCCGAGGCCCTGGGCGAGGCCGGCGCGGCCTTCGGGGTGCCCGAGGAGCGCCGCTTCCTCAGCGCCGAGGCCGCCCTCGAGCACACGCCCGCAGACGCCGCCCTGGTGGTCACCCCGCCCGAGACCCACAGCGCGGTGAGCGTAGCCGCCCTCGCCAGGGGGCTGCCGGTGCTCAGCGAGAAGCCCCTGGGCGCCAGCCTGCGCGAGGGCGTGGCCGTGCTCAGCGCGGCGCGCAGGAGCGGCGCGCCCCTGATGGTGGGGCAGGGCCGCCGCTGGCTGCCCCATATCGTCGCCCTGCGCGACGCCGTGGCCGGGGGGCTGATCGGCGAGCTGGGCTATGTGACCTGCCAGTTTCGCATCCCCGTGCGCTTCGGCGGCTGGCGCGAGACCATGCCCGAGGTGCTGATCGAGGACCTGGCCATCCACCACTTCGACACGATCCGCTTCGTCACCGGGCGCAACGGCGAGCGCGTCTTCGCCCACAGCTTCCGCCCCGCCTGGAGCTGGTTCAGCGGGAACGCCTGCGCGGCGGTGGACCTGAAGCTGGCCGGCGGCGTGCCGGTGCAGTACTTCGGCAGCTGGGTCGCCCGCGGCCCCCGCAGCTCGTGGGACGGCGAGCTGATCGTCGTCGGCAGCGAGGGGGCCCTGCTCTTGCGCGCGGACGAGACGGTCTGGCACTACGCGGGCGAGGACGAGGCGCCGCAGCCGGTGCCCCTGCCCGCCATCGAGCCGGCCGGCCTCGCTCGCGGGCTCGACCTGTTCACCCGGGCCCTCGGGGGCGAGGCCACCCTGGAGCCCGACGGCGAGGACAACATCCACAGCCTGGCCCTCACCTCGGCCGCCGTCGCCTCCTCGCGCACGGGGCAGCCGGTGGAGGTGGACGCCCACCTCCGCGCCGCCGGCTGGAACCCGCGGGCGGTCGAGCGCAGGGCGTAGGAGCGGTAGGTTGCAGCGAAGCTCACGCCAGGCCGCAAAGCCGCCAAGACTCTGCGCCTAACGCGGACCGGCCCAAGCCGCGCTGCTCCGAAAAAGGGGTTGGCCTGGGGTTCGCCGGCGACGACGGGCGCGGAGCTGTGCTACTATGAGGGCGCTCGCCGCTCCGCCCTCTACACGACATAACCTATGCAGCTCGGACTCTGGCTCGAGATCCGCCCGACGGACGATCTTTCGCGCCTCGCCGACCGGGTCGCCGCGATTGGCTTCAGCACGCTCCACGCCCACTTCCCCGACGGCTGCGACGAAGCCCTGGCCAGGCGCCTGGTGCGCGCCTGCGCCACGGGCGGCCTCGGCCTGGCCGCGGTGTCGGGCTACGCCAACCCGCTGCGGCCCGACGAGGCGCCCATGGGCTCCACCCTGGCCCAGCTCGCCGACCTGGCCGCCCTCACGCCGCTGCTCGACACAAGGCGCGTGGTGACCTGGAGCGGCAGCTTCGGCGCGGGGTTGCTCGACGACCACCCGGACAACCACGCCGGGGCCGGGTGGGACGCGCTGCGGCGCGGCGTGGACGCGCTCTTCCCCGTCCTCGAGGAGGCCGAGGCCGTCCTGCTCCTCGAGCCCTACTTCACCCACGTCCTCGACAGCCCCGCGGCCGTGGCCCGCTTCTGCGAGGAGCTGAACACGCCCTACGTCGGCGCGGTGCTCGACCCGCCCAACCTGCTCCCCCCCGACACCTGGGGGCGCCAGGCCGAGCTGATCCCCGCCGGTGTCGCGGCGATGGCCCGCCACATCGGCCTGGTCCACCTCAAGGACATGCGCCTGCGCGACGGCGCGCTCGAGCTGCCGGGGCCGGGCCAGGGGGTGCTCGACTACGGGGCCTTCCTCGGCGCGGTGCGGGCTCTGGGCACGGCGGTGCCGCTGATCGTCGAGCACGTGGCCCTGGAGGGGGCCGCGGCGGCGCGCCACTTCGTGCTGGCCCACGGGCGGGAGGTGTGAGGTGTGAGGTGTGAATCTTGCGCTGTCCTATGACACCTCACACAGCGAGCGGAGCGAGCGGCCCACACCTCACACAGCGAGCGGAGCGAGCGACCCTATGCGCATCCTCATCATCGGCGGGACGGTCTTCCTCGGGCGGCACCTGGCGGAGCAGGCCCTGGCCCGCGGTCACGAGCTGAGCCTGTTCACCCGCGGCCGGCACAACCCCGAGCTGTTCCCCGAGGCCGAGCGCCTGCGCGGCGACCGCGAGCGCGACCTCTCCGCCCTGGAGGGGCGGGAGTGGGACGCGGTGATTGACACCAGCGGCTACGTGCCGCGCCACGTGCGGGCCTCGGTCGAGCTGCTCGCGCCCAGGGTCGCGCACTACACCTTCATCTCGACGATCTCGGTCTACCCCACCTACGAAAAGGTCGGCATAGACGAGGGCGACCCGGTGGGCGAGCTGCCCGACTCGACGGTCGAGGAGGTCACCGGCGAGACCTACGGCCCCCTGAAGGCCCTCTGCGAGCGGGCCGCCGAGGCGGCCATGCCGGGGCGCGTGCTCACCGTCCGCCCCGGGCTGATCGTCGGCCCCCACGACCCGACCGACCGCTTCACCTACTGGCCGTGGCGGCTGGCGAGGGGCGGGCCGTTCCTGGCGCCCGAGGGCCCGGGCTACCTGGTGCAGTATATTGACGCGCGCGACCTGGCCGCCTGGACGCTGGACATGGTCGAGGCGGGGCGCACGGGCGTCTACAACGCCACGGGGCCGGCGGAGCCGCAGCCCCTGGGCGAGCTGCTGGCCGCCTGCGCCGCGGCCGCCGGCATGAGCGCCGAGCCGGCCTGGGCCAGCGCGGCCTTTCTGGAGGAGGGCGGCGTGCAGCCATGGGTCGAGCTGCCCCTCTGGGTGCCCGACACGCCCGAGCACGCCGGCTTCTCGCGGGTCAGCGTGGCGAAGGCCGTGGCGGCGGGCCTGCGCTTCCGCCCGACGGTCGAGACCTGCGCCGACACCCTGGCCTGGGCCCGGTCGCGCCCCGCCGACCACCAGTGGCGGGCCGGGCTGGCGCCCGAGAAGGAGGCCGCGCTGCTGGCGCGGCTGGGGGCCTCCGATGAGCGCTAAGGAGGCGCCGGTCACGATCCGGCCCGCGACCCGCGACGACCTGCCCGCCATCCTGGCGATCTACAACGAGGCCGTGCTGAACACCACGGCCTCGTACGACCTCGAGCCGAGCACGCCGGAGCAGCGGGCCGCGTGGTTCGCCGCCCGCGAGCGCCAGGGCTTCCCGGTGCTGGTGGCCGAGGTGGGCGGCGCGGTGGCCGCCTTTGGCTCGTACGGGACGTTCCGCGAGAAGCCGGGCTACAGACACACGGTCGAGCACACGCTCTACGTGGCGCCGGGGTGGCGCCGCCACGGACTCGGGCGGGCCCTGCTGGCCGAGCTGGTCGCCCTGGCCCGGGCCGCGGGCAAGCACGCCATGGTGGGCGGCGTGGACGCGGAGAACGCGGGCAGCCTGCGCTTCCACCTGGCGATGGGCTTCGTCGAGGTGGCGCGCTTCCGCGAAGTCGGGCACAAGTTCGGGCGCTGGCTCGACATCATCTTCGTCGAGCTGCTGCTCGACCGCTGAGCGGGGCCGGCCCGCGGGCGCTGAGCAGGGTGGCGTAGCCGAGCAGCATCACGCAGGCGATCAGGCCGCTCATGCCGACCAGGCGCGGGTAGGCGGACGGGTCGGCCAGGGTGGCGAGCAGGTCGGCGGCCAGGGCCCGCGGGCGCAGCAGGGCGTCCCAGGAGTTCCAGCGCAGGAAGCGGCCCACGTAGACTCCCAGGCCGCTGAGGGCGGCCCCG